>JAWWAM010000628.1:0-1504 GCA_033721715.1 Marinobacter sp. | reverse complement strand
GGCATTGAACGGGTTATCCGCCAGGACCTGGCACTTCTGTATATGATGGCCCGCCTGCTCGAGCGCTACTGGTCCGAAGGCCGGCGGCTGCATCCGGTGGAAGTGGTGGCGGATTACGATTCCACCATTCACGACGAACTGGACCAGCAGCGAGAAGCTGCCAATGCCAGCCAGTTGCGTCGCAACTTCGAGAACTCCTCGCTCATATACATTCCCTCCATCGACTGGGATTACACCCGCAAGTCGGTGCTGGTGATGGAGCGTATTCACGGTATCCCCATCGCAGATATTCCGGCCCTCAAGGAAGCCGGCGTGGACCTGAAAGTGCTGGCGGAAAAAGGCGTCGAAATTTTCTTCACCCAGGTTTTCCGTGACAGCTTCTTCCACGCCGACATGCACCCCGGCAATATTTTCGTGGACGTGAGCAATCCGGCGGACCCGAAGTACATCGCCATTGATTTCGGCATCGTCGGCACCCTTGCCCCGGATGACCAGAGTTACCTGGCCCGCAACCTGCTGGCGTTTTTCCGCCGTGACTACCGCCAGGTGGCGGAGTTACACATTCAGTCCGGCTGGGTGCCGCCGGATACCCGGGTCAATGAATTCGAGGCTGCCATACGCACCGTCTGCGAGCCGATTTTTGAAAAGCCGCTGAAGGATATTTCCTTTGGCCATTTCCTGTTGCGGCTGTTCCAGACCGCCCGACGCTTCAATATGGAGGTGCAGCCACAACTGGTTCTGCTGCAGAAAACCCTGCTGAATGTGGAAGGCCTGGGGCGCCAGCTCTATCCGGACCTGGACCTGTGGAGCACGGCACAACCTTTCCTGGAAACCTGGATGCGCAAGCGTATCGGACCGTCAGGGTTGATCAAGTCCCTGCAGTCACATCTGCCGGCCTGGCTTGAACAGTCACCCGAGATGCCCCAGCTGGTTCACGATGCTCTGGTCCAGCTGCGCAAATCGGGCTCCAACGAGCAGGCCAGCCACGCTACACTGGAACTCATTCGCGAGAACCGTGCCCGTGCCGACCGCCGCTGGCGCAGAGGGCTGGCAGCAGCGGCACTGGCAGGGGTCGCCTGGCTGAGCATCGACCACGACCTCGCCGCCCTCGCCCAGACCATACCTGCCCACGGTTGGGCACTGTTGGCCGCAGCTACCTGGCTGATTGCCGGCGGCAGAGGAAAAAACTGATGGAAGTCATATAAATGCAAGATTCACAAGCTACAGTCGAAACGCCTGAATGGTTAAACGACATCCGCTGGAATGCGGATGGCCTGGTGCCGGCCATTGCCCAGGATGCCACCACGGGCGATATCCTGATGATGGCCTGGATGAACGCCGAGTCCCTCAGGCTGACGGCCGAGGAAGGCCAGGCGGTGTATTGGTCCCGGTCACGGGGAAAGTTGTGGCGCAAGGGTGAAACGTCCGGCCACCAGCAGCTGGTGGCGGAGATCCGCCTGGACTGCGATGACGATGTCATTCTTCTCAAGGTGGAACAGAAAGG
>JAWWAM010000627.1:0-1508 GCA_033721715.1 Marinobacter sp. | reverse complement strand
TAAACGATCATTCTTTAGCGGATTCCTTCAGACGGTTGTATATTTGCTGGCGTTTTTTCCAGGTGTCATGGCACAGCCGGATGTCTTCCAGGTAGGCCGGCAATTCGTTCATCAGCAGGGCCTGTGGGCCATCCACCAGTGCTTTTTCCGGCTTCGGGTGAAAGTCCACCAGTACCATGTTGGCGCCGGCAATCACTCCCTGGGCTGTGGCATGCATGACATCCAGAACGCCATCTGGGGCCCGGTCACGACTTCCCACCGAATGGGACGGGTCGACGCACACCGGCATCCGGGTAAGTCGTTTCACCGTAGGCACATGGGCGAAGTCGACCATGTTGCGGTGGGGCTGGCCGGCCTCGGTTTTCATGCCGCGCAGGCAGAAAATCACGTTGGCGTTGCCTTCACTGGCCAGATATTCCGCCGCGTTCAGGGATTCGTTCAGGGTGATGCCGAATCCGCGCTTCAGCAGCACCGGATAGGTGGACTGGCGACCAATGGCCTTGAGAAGCTCGAAGTTCTGGGTGTTGCGGGTGCCCACCTGAAGCATGACGCCCGTCGGGCGGCCCAGCTGCTCCAGACAGTGGTCGATTTCCTCTATATGGCTTTCATGGGTGATTTCCATGGCAATCACCTTGATGCCGTGTTTCCCCGCCTTCTCGAAAACCCAGGGCAGGCACCCTTTACCATGCCCCTGGAACGAATAGGGGTTGGTCCGTGGCTTGTAGGCGCCCATGCGGGTACACACCTGGCCGTTCTCCTCCAGCGCCCGCATCATCTGTTCCACATGCTCTGGCACGTCGACGGCGCACAGCCCGGCAAAGATGTTCAAGTTGGATTGGTCAAACGTAACGCCATTGTAGGTAAAGCCACTCTGGCGACGATCGTCCTTGTGACGCCCCAGTATGCGGTAATCGTCCGAGATGCGGATGGCTCGATCGACTGCTGGCAGGGCTTCGATTTCATCCTTGTCCAGAGACTTGGTTTCCCCCAGAAGGTAAACCTCGGTAAGACGCTGTTTAGCGCCCTGAACCTCATGAACCCTGACTGAGACCCCGGGCAGGTTCTCGAGAAAGTGCATGGTCTGGCGATAGGCTTCGCTATCCAGTGCGGTATCGGGGTGGAGAATGGCTAACATACTTGCTCCTTAAGATTCAGTCAGCGTCCTCGGCGCGGTGGCGAGCCTGTACGAATTCCCTGTGGTTCAGGTGCAGCAGGTCTGCCATGCGGCGAATCAGGTGTTCCTCGTATTTGTCGATACGGCCATCGGCAAAGGCTACCCGCCAGATACTCTCGAGCAGGACCTGTTTCTCTTCCTGGCCCAGCTGTTCATTGATCAATCCGGTAAATTCGTACAGGGAAGTGGCGTCGTCGGCATGGCTGAGCGCGTCCTGGAGAATGTCTTCCGCTTCCTCCCGGGTTACCTGATGGGCCCGGACCGCGCAATCAACGATCGTTTTCAGCTCTTCGTCATCCTGCTCATTGTCCACTCTGGACAACTGTACCATCAG
>JAWWAM010000626.1:0-1528 GCA_033721715.1 Marinobacter sp. | reverse complement strand
TCCATTGCGACGGCTGGCCCGTGGGCATCGCCCTGCGGGATTTCCATGACAGCGTCGAATACGTCGAAAGCTACCTGGCACCTTCCACTGGCCAGCCGGATTTCGGTCCCCGCAACACCATGTACCAGAATGCTGCCGACAATCGCTATTACCGCATGGCCACTCCGGAGGCCCTGCGGGAACTGGCGATGGATACCCTGTTTGTCTACAACCTCAGCGAGCTTGCCGGCTTCTGTGAAGATTACTTCGGCCTCTGCGAAGCGCATTTCTGGAAGCAGGTTCGCACGGTGCTGGCCAACTACCGCCGCGACCATCCGGAACTGGAAGCTCGCGTGGACCAACTGGGCGCGACAGCGCCGTCCATCCTGACTGAATCACTGTTGACCCGTAAATTGCGCGGGCCCGCAGCACCGGAATGCCATCACCGCATCGCCAACCCGCTGGCCGTGACTTGCGGCCAGGCCGCTGCTGCCCTCCTGTCACCCACCCAGTCTGTTAGAGCATGACCATGTTGCCAACCAACAACACCAACGACACCCTGTTCGTAATCAACGACACCCATTACAGCCGCGATGACTGCCAGCGTGCGGCGGAGCGGTTTCTCTCCCTGCCTGAGCTGGCCATACCGGAAAAAACCCGTATCGCTGTGTGTTTCCAGGACACGTTTCTATGGCTTGCCCTGTGCATGGCATGGCGTGAAAAGGGGGGCAGCGTTCTTCCCATTCACCCTGGCACGCCTGAATCCGCGGCCAGGGAACTGGCCTTGCGAACCGGCTGCACTCACTTCCTGTACGGCGACCCGGGCCAGCCAGAGGCTCTCCCCAGGCCCGAAGGTACCACCCCACCGACGATGGCGGCGGGGGGCGAATTGATCCAGCTGAGTTCAGGAACAACGGGTACGCCAAAAACCATCAGCCGGTCCTGGCGGGATATCGACCGGGAGCTTGCAACCTATATCCGGACCTTCTCCGCGGCAAACGAACTGACACCGGTCATCGCCTGCCCGGTTACCCACTCCTACGGCCTCATTTGCGGATGTCTTGCCGGACTGGAGCGCGGTGCGGTGCCCCGGATCGTCACCAACCTCAACCCCCGGTTCATTCTTGACCAGCTCCGCAGTCATCCCCGGTCGCTGCTGTACGCCTCTCCCACCCTCCTCAGCCTGCTGCTGCGAATGTCGCCTGAAGAGCAGACACTCCACCGCGTAATGGTTTCAGGGGCTTCACTTCCCTCACCCTTACTGGAGCAGTTAAAAGCCCGCTCCGGGGGAGTTTTCCAACAGTACGGCTGCTCCGAAACCGGCTGTATTGCAATCGCCAGTAACGTGACCGAGGCCGGCATGGTGGGAACGCCCCTTGAACACCTGGATGTTGTTGCCGGTGAGAGTGCGGAAAAGCCCGCCGAGATTTGTGTCAGGTCCGGAGAACGCATGATCCGTACCCGGGACCTTGGATACCTGGATGACCATGGTTGCCTGCATTTTATTGCGCGCATGGACGACACCATCAATGTCGCCGGCATCAACGTC
>JAWWAM010000625.1:0-1534 GCA_033721715.1 Marinobacter sp. | reverse complement strand
GGGGCGATGGCTTCCAGCCCGACAACCGAGAAACCCCAGAAGTTGCCCTCCATTGGCCAGGCATTTTCAAGGCCCAGGGCGCTCAGGGTGCTCTGGTATAGACCGTTAGGCGCGTATATACGCACATGGCGGTCATCCAGGAAGTTCACCAGAGCCACCGGCCGGTCTGTCATGCCTGCTTCTTCCAGGCGTTGGCGCTGGGTGGCCAGGGTCTGTTCGAGATCCGCCAATATGGCTTCGGCCTGGGCCTCCCGGTCAAGCATCTCTGCCAGCGTGGTCAACATTTCGCGGGCTTTCTCGAAGGGCTGGTGGCCTTCCTTGTACACGCTGATCACATAGGTGGGGGCAACCCGTTCAAGCTGGCGGGAGGCGGGCGCCATTTCTGAACTGGTGACGATCAGGTCCGGTTTCAGTTCTGCTATGGCTTCAAGGCTGGGCGCCACGCGGGTGCCGATGTTGGCAACACCGGCGGGCAGCTCCGGCTCATTTACCCACACCTCGTAGCCGTCCCTGTCTGCCATGCCCACGGGGGTGACGCCAAGCAGAAGGAGGGCTTCGGTGGCCGCCCAGTTCAGGGTAATGATTCGTTTAGGGGTATCATCCAGGGAAACAGCGCCGTACTCATGCTGCCAGGTTTCCGCGTTGGCCGGTAACGAGGTCAGGCCCAGGAACAGCAGTGTCACCAGGGTTCTGACAGCATGCCTAATGAACATAGGAAACCCACTGGCCCGGCGCTCGCTCCATCACGCCCATAGGTACCCCGTAGATGGTTTCCAGTATTCCTGAATCCATAATTTCTCGGGGGCTGCCGTCGGCAATCAGCTGCCCGGTTCGAAGTGCCACAAGACGGTCGCAGAAGCGGGCGGCCAGGTCCACATCGTGCAGCACGACAATGACGGTGAGTTCCCTTTCCTCCGCCAGGCGGTGTACCAGGCGCAGGGTTTCCACCTGGTGTTTCACGTCCAGGGCAGAGATGGGCTCATCAAGCAGAAGGCAGCGGGTTTGCTGGGCCAGCAACATGGCAATCCAAGCCCGCTGGCGTTCGCCACCGGAAAGGGTATCGACAGAGCGATGCTGGAAGCGGTCCAGGCCGGTGTCAGTAACTGCCTGATCAATCAACCGGTGGTCTTCGCTGTTGTAGCGGCCTAGAGGTCCACGCCAGGGATAACGGCCCAGGGCCACCAGCTCCCGCACGGTAAGACCATCGGTGCCCGGGGGATGCTGGGGCAGGTAGCCAACGGTGCGGGCAAACTCACGCGCCCCGGTGGTACGGAAGGACGTTCCCAGCAGGCTGACGTCACCGGACGTGCGTGACATCTGGCGGGCCAGCACCTTGAGCAATGTGGATTTGCCGGAGCCGTTGTGCCCGAGCAACGCGGTGACTTCGCCTTCCCGGAATTGGATGTTGATGTTCCGGAGGATAGCGGTGTCGCCAATATTCACATGCAGGCCGGATACTTCGAAGAACGCAGACATGCAGGCTCCCGTGATTCTGAAGGCCTGCAGGATAATCTAAATGCGAATTACTATCAAT
>JAWWAM010000624.1:0-1540 GCA_033721715.1 Marinobacter sp. | reverse complement strand
CAGGTGCTCAATACCCTGCCGCGCCGTCAGGTGCCCTATATTCGCCGCCACATCGGCGTGGTTTTCCAGAATCACAAGTTGCTGTTTGACCGCACCGTGTTCGACAACGTCGCCATGCCCCTGGAAGTGATGGGCACGCCTGCCCGGGATATCGGCAGGCGTGTTCGTGCCGCCCTGGACAAGGTCGGGCTGCTGAGCAAGGAAAAAATGAACCCGTTGCAGCTTTCCGGCGGTGAGCAGCAACGGGTGGGTATTGCCCGGGCAGTTGTGAACAAGCCGCCGGTGCTGCTGGCCGATGAGCCTACCGGTAATCTGGACCCGGAGCTGTCGGCTGACATCATGCGGCTGTTCGCGGAATTCAGCCAGGTGGGGGTGACGGTATTGATTGCCTCCCACGATATTGCCCTGATCAACGACCTCGGGCGCCGCAAGCTCACCCTGGACCACGGCCGGCTGGTGTCTGGCGTTGGGCCGGCGGGAGGCCTGCATGGCTAACGATCCCCGCAGACAACAGACCCGGGGCGCGAAAAGTGCCCCCTCGCCGTGGCGCGAACAGGCCGAGAGCTACCTGAGCCATCATCGCAGAGTGGCCCGGGACAGTGCACAGCGACTGTGGCAGTCTCCGATTGCCAGCATGATGACATGGACGGTCATGGGCGTGGCCCTGGCATTGCCGGTGGCGCTGATGTTGTTGTTGGCCAGCCTTGAAGGCGTCAGCGCTGGCTGGGAAAGCTCTGCACGGGTGACTGCCTATCTGGACGATTCCGTCACTATTGAAGAGGCTCGGGCCATTAAGGCGACAGTCTCTGACGACAGCCGCGTGGCTGACGTAGAGTTGATCGACCGGGATACGGCGCTGGATGAATTTCGCGCTTCTTCCGGTCTTGAGGATGCCCTGGATTACCTGAACGAGAATCCATTGCCCCATACGTTGCTGGTTACGCCCAGTGAAAGCTCCCGCACTGCAGATGGCGTGGAGATGCTGCTGACAGTTATTGAAGGGCTGGACGGTGTTGAGCGCGTGCAGGTGGACCTGGGGTGGTTGCAACGGTTGAATGCGATGACCGACCTTCTGGGTCGGGCGGTCTGGGTCCTGGCACTGTTGCTGGCGGCTGCAGTGGTGCTGGTGATCGGCAATACCGTGCGCCTGGCCATCGAAAACCGCCGCGACGAAATTCTGGTGGCCAAACTGGTGGGTGGCACGGATGCCTTTGTGCGCCGCCCCTTTCTTTATACCGGCGCCTGGTTTGGTCTTGGAGGTGGTATAGTTGCGTGGCTGCTGCTTCAGATATCGCTCTGGTGGCTCAGTGGGCCGGTTGAGCGCCTGGCAGGGCTTTATCGCAGCGAGTTCTCTCTTAACGGCCTGACCTTCGACGGTGGGCTGGCGTTGATAATTGCAGCCATGCTGCTAGGCTGGTTGGGGGCGTGGGTGGCCGTCAAGCGCCATCTTGATGATATTGAGCCCGGCGAAATAGCCGGTGGGTGATCCCCGGTCTCGGTAATGCCGTATTGGAAACACCTTTGCGTTCAGAGTAGCGTG
>JAWWAM010000623.1:0-1543 GCA_033721715.1 Marinobacter sp. | reverse complement strand
TCCCCGGAGGTGTCGGTGGGCACGGCCACTGCCATGAAGGCGGTTTTTGTGCGGGATCTGAAAACAGCCTTTCGTCAGCCTCAGGATCTGCTTAATCCACTGCTGTTCTTCGTGATGGTAGTAACCCTTTTTCCCCTCGGGGTTAGCCCTGAAGTGTCATTTCTGCAGCAGGCCGGTAGCGGTATCCTGTGGGTAGCGGCATTGCTGTCAGTGCTTCTTTCACTGGATCACCTGTACCGGCACGATTTTGACGACGGCACCCTTGAGCAATTGGTGCTTCAGCCTCAGCCTCTGTTCCTGCTGGTACTGGCCAAATCCCTGGCACACTGGGTACTGACGGGGCTGCCGCTGGTGCTGCTGGCGCCAGTACTTGGGGTAATGGTGCACCTTGAGGGGAACTCTGTGGCGGTTCTGTGTCTAACGCTGCTGATCGGAACGCCCGTACTGAGCCTGATCGGCTCCATTGGGGCAGCGTTGACGCTCGGTTTGCGATCGGCAGGCGTACTCTTGTCACTGCTGATCATTCCACTGTACATTCCGGTGCTGATTTTTGGCGCCGGAACGGTGATGGCCGCCTCTGAGGGTGCGCCGGTAGCGGGACAGCTGGCACTGATGGGGGCATTCCTGATGTTGGCCCTGACATTGGCGCCCTTCGCCTCGGCAGCCGCTTTAAGAATCAGTCTGTCCAACAGTTAAAACGTAGAAGGGTAGCAACCTGATGTGGCAAATTTTTCACAAGCTGGGCTCTCCGAAGTGGTTCTTCGGTATTGCGTCGATATTGATGCCCTGGTTGCTTTGGATTGGCGTTGCCCTGCTGGTGGCCGGGCTGGGCTGGGGGCTCGCCTTCGCGCCCCAGGATTATCTACAGGGCAACAGCTACCGTATTATTTTTATCCACGTACCCTCGGCATTTCTGGCCCAGTCTGTCTACATCATGATGGCAGTTGCAGGGCTGGTGACGTTGGTCTGGCGTATGAAGCTGGCGGATGTATTTGTCAAAGCCGTCGCGCCGGTAGGGGCAGTGCTTACTTTTCTGGCGTTGTTTACCGGGGCTGTCTGGGGCAAACCGACCTGGGGAACCTGGTGGATATGGGATGCGCGGCTCACTTCCATGCTGATCCTGTTATTCCTGTATTTCGGTGTGATAGCTTTGGGCGCAGCCATATCAGATGAGAAGTCCTCGGCGCGGGCGGTTGCTGTTCTGGTACTGGTGGGCGTTGTGAATATACCTATCATCAAGTACTCCGTGGAGTGGTGGAATACCCTTCATCAACCCGCCACCTTCAAGCTGACAGAAAAGCCCAGCATGCCTGCGGAAATGTGGGTGCCTCTGCTACTGTCGGTATTGGGGCTGTACCTGATCTTTGGCTGGCTGGCCTGTTTGCGCATGCAGACCGAGATCCTGGTTCGGGAAGGCCGCACCCGGTGGGTACAACAACTGGTCCAGGCAAGGGGGGACTGACCCGATGGCATTCGATTCGTTCGGCGCCTTCATCGTTATGGAAGGGCATGGGCCCTATGTGTGGGCCTGTTATTTCGTGTT
>JAWWAM010000622.1:0-1547 GCA_033721715.1 Marinobacter sp. | reverse complement strand
TCCGGCGAATGCCAGGGGGAGGGCGCAGCAACGGCAGTGCCAGTGGTTGGCAGGCAAGTCCTCGCGGCAGGGAGCGCACAGCCCGTAAAGGGCATCAGGCGCCAGACAGGCGACACACTGGCCACCGCCGGAAGGCAGAGGGCTGCGGATCTTCCGCACCGAGTCGTGAATCCATTCTCTGCTGTTAACCTTTGGTGTTAACAAGGTTGACAGCGATCTCAGGCCCTTTATCATCTGTTTCATCCGTAAACCAGAATCCCGGTAAAGTTAACAGGACTGAATCATGACTGCCACCACACCCTCTGCGGCACCCTCTATTGGAACCCGTCACGACTGGACCATGCAGGAAGCACGTGCCCTGTTCGAACTGCCATTCAACGATTTGATATTCCGCGCCCAGAGTGTCCATCGTGAGCATTTCGACCCCAACGAGGTGCAGATCAGCACACTGCTGTCCATCAAGACCGGCGCCTGCCCGGAGGACTGCAAGTACTGCCCCCAGAGCGGCCACTACAACACTGGCCTGGAAAAGGAAAAGTTGCTGGAAATTGAAAAGGTGGTTGCCGAAGCAAAGGCGGCCAAAGCGAAAGGCGCTTCCCGTTTCTGTATGGGGGCAGCCTGGCGCAGCCCTTCGAAAAAGGACATGGGCTACGTGGTGGACATGGTGCGGCAGGTAAAATCCCTGGGCCTCGAAACCTGTATGACCCTGGGCATGTTGCAGCAGGAGCAGGCCGACGAGTTGGCAAATGCCGGGCTGGATTATTACAACCACAACCTGGATACGTCCGAGAAGTACTACAGTCACATCATCACCACCCGCACCTATCAGGATCGGCTGGATACCCTTGAGAATGTTCGTAACGCCGGAATGAAAGTCTGCTGCGGCGGCATTGTGGGCATGGGGGAGGACCCGGATGATCGTGTAGGCCTGCTGGTTCAACTGGCGAATCTGCCTCATCACCCTGAGAGCGTGCCGGTTAACATGCTTGTGAAGGTAGCAGGCACGCCGATGGAAGATGTGGAAGATCTGGACCCGTTCGATTTCGTTCGCACCATTGCGGTCGCCCGCATCATGATGCCGGCTTCCCACGTGCGGCTGTCCGCTGGTCGGGAGAACATGAACGAGCAGATGCAGTCGCTGTGTTTCCTCGCCGGTGCCAACTCGATTTTCTACGGCGAGAAGCTGCTGACCACTGCTAACCCGGAAGCCGATGCCGATCGTGAGTTGTTCAACCGCCTGGGTATCCGCCCCGAAGTGCGCGAGCAGGCTTGCTCGGAAGAGGAGGCGGAGGAAGCCATCGCGGAGGCCGTCGAATACGAGCAGACCCGCCACATGTTCTACGATGCCACACGCGAATCTGCATAGGCAGAGGTGCCGGTGAGAGCTGACCATGCGTGATTTTGCAGCCGAGCTTGAAAACCGTAAGCAGGCGGGGCTTTACCGTACCCGACGGCTGATCAGTGGGCCCCAGCAGCCGGAGCTTGTTTCCGACGGTGTTCCGCTGCTGTCGTTCTGCAGCAATGACTATCTGGGGCTGGCCAGTCAT
>JAWWAM010000621.1:0-1551 GCA_033721715.1 Marinobacter sp. | reverse complement strand
CTGTCCACCGGGTTCCGGTGATTTTCCTGTGTCGCAACAACGGCTACGCCATTTCCACCCCGGCTGCCGAGCAGTTTGCCGCCGATGGTGTGGCACCGCGGGCCTACGGCTACAAGATGAACGTGATCCGTGTCGATGGTAACGACATCCTCGCCATGCACGAGGCCACCAAAGCGGCACGCAGCCTGGCGGTGGAGCACAATCGCCCGGTACTGATCGAAGCCATGAGTTATCGCCTGGCCGCCCACTCGTCTTCCGACGACCCCTCCGGCTATCGCAGCAAGGACGAGGAAGCCGTATGGCGCGAGAAAGACCCGATCCTGCGCATGCGGCTCTGGCTCGAGCGCAAGAAATGGTGGACCGAAGACGACGAGAAGAAACTGCAGGAGAACATGCGCCGCGAAGTGCTCGAGACCATGAAACGAGCCCAGAAGCGGCCGCCACCGGCGCTGGATACCCTGGTCAGTGATGTCTATGACGAGGTGCCACCGGCTCTGGCTGAACAGTTTGACAGGCTCAAGGCGCATATCCGCCGGCACCCGGACGCCTATCCAAAGAGCGCAGAACACGCTAAGGGAGGCGCCTGAGATGACACAGATGAATATGCTCCAGGCCATTAACAACGCCCTTGATACCGCCATGGCCGCCGACGAACGGGTGCTGTGTTTCGGTGAGGACGTGGGCATCTTCGGCGGCGTTTTCCGGGCCACCAGCAACCTGCAACAGAAATACGGCAAGGCCCGCTGCTTCAACACGCCACTGGTGGAACAGGGCATCATCGGCTTCGCCAACGGCCTCGCCGCCCAGGGTTCCGTTCCGGTCGCCGAGATACAGTTTGCCGATTACATATTCCCGGCCTTTGACCAGATCGTGAACGAGTCGGCCAAGTTCCGCTACCGGTCCGGCAACCTGTTCAATGTGGGCGGACTCACCATTCGCGCCCCCTATGGTGGCGGCATTGCCGGCGGGCTCTACCACTCGCAATCGCCGGAGGCCTATTTTGCCCACACACCGGGCCTCAAGATTGTGGTGCCGCGCAACCCGCACCAGGCCAAGGGCCTGCTGCTGGCTGCCATCCACGACCAGAACCCTACCCTGTTCTTCGAACCCAAACGGCTCTACCGCGCTTCCGTGGGCGACGTGCCGGACGAGGATTACCGGCTGCCACTGGGCGAAGCCGAAGTGCTCAAGGAAGGCACGGATGTGACCGTGCTGGGCTGGGGCGCACAAATGGAAGTGATTGAACACGCCGTCGAAATGGCGGAAAAAGAAGGCATTTCCTGTGAAGTCATCGACCTGAGAACCATTCTGCCGTGGGATGTGGAAACCGTCGCCAACTCGGTGTTCAAGACCGGTCGCCTGGTGGTTACCCACGAAGCCCCGCTGACCGGCGGTTTCGCCGGCGAAATTGCGGCAACGATACAGGAGCGTTGCTTCCTGTACCTGGAATCCCCGATCGCTCGGGTGACCGGGATGGATACCCCCTTCCCGCTGGTGCTGGAAAAAGAGCACCTGCCCAATCACCTGAAGGTCTTTGAGGCCATCAGGTCG
>JAWWAM010000620.1:0-1557 GCA_033721715.1 Marinobacter sp. | reverse complement strand
GCTCTGCAAAACCTTCAATGTGCTCAATGACGTCTGTTCGTGCCCTTTCGCGGGCATCGGTCTGCCGGTAGACCAGGTGGCGGGTGCGCAGATAAACAACAACCGTTGCCACCAGAAATGCCGGTAGCAGAGTTATCAGAAGGCCAACGGCGAGGGCCTGGCTATAAAACACCCAGGCAACCACAACCAGCATGGTGGTGACCAGTGCTGCAAGGGCCGCAGGCGCGATCAGGCGGAGGTACAGGGTGTCCAGGGCATCCACATCGTTGGTCAGCCTGGACAGCCACTGGGGCCCCCGCAAGGCGTTCCTGCGGTAACGCGCGGCGAGACTCAACCGTTCAAACAGGGCCACCCGTATATCCGCCAGCAGGCGCAGCACGGTATCGTGGTTATAGACCCGCTCTGCATAACGGGCAACGGTACGGGCGACTGCGAAAAAGCGTATACCGCCGCCGGGAACGTACAGGTTGAGTGATGCCTGCACTCCCGTAGCCAACAGCAGGCCGGCAAGCGCGGTGGCGGTTATGAACCATCCCGACAATGCCAGCAGCCCCATGCCCGACAGCAAGGTAATGAGAATAAGAAGGCCACCGAGGACCAACCTCCCGGGGCGCCGGAATATCAGGGATAGCCAGGGCCAGAGCTCACGCATCCTGCACACCTCCCTCGGCAACCAGAAGGGTGCGACTTGCCAGAGTCAGTAACGCCTGGTGGTGAGTGGCAAAAATCAGCGTTTTACCTGCCATTGCGAGTTTGTGGAGTGCTTCAAGGATGTATATCTCACTGTCGCTGTCCAGTCCGGCAGTGGGTTCGTCCAGAAGGATCAGGTCGTAATTGGCAACAAATACCCGGGCAAGACTTAATCTGCGAGCCTGCCCGCCGGAAAGGCCTTGCCCATCCTCAGTGATCCTGCTGTAAATGCCCCTTTTACGATTGTTGAGCAGATCTCCGAGGCCAACCTGGCGCAATGCCGTTTCGATGGCAATATCCGTCGCATCCGGCGTGGTGAGCCGCACATTGTCTGCCCAGGTGCCGTGCACAAGGAACGGGGACTGGCCGAGCCATCCGAAGGGCTGTGTACCGGGCGCAGCACCGAAGACCGAGATGTTGCCATGGTCGGGCTGCATAAAGCCCGCGATCAGGTACAGTAATGAGGACTTGCCGCCCCCGGACGGACCGGTGAGGGCAATGACATCGCCCTTGCTGATCTCAAGGGACACCCGGTCGAGTACCGGCCGCTCCCGATCGTAGGCCAGGGAGAGGTCCCGGACGGCAACCAGGTCCGGCGACTGTGGCTGGAAAGAGCCCTGTGCAGCCGGCGCCGCTGTCTCAACATTCTGAAGCCGCCTCACGAGCTCTTCGCCAGCACCCATTGCGGCCGCACGGTCGTGATAATGCTGTGACAACAGGCGCAATGGCTGGAAAAACTCCGGTGCCAGTAGCAGCACCAGCAACCCGGAGAACAGCGTAAGATCTTCCGCCGGGCCGTAGGTGATATAGCCCAGCAAGCCAAAGCCGATATAGATAGCCACCACGGCGATAGCGACCGAAGAGAAG
>JAWWAM010000619.1:0-1565 GCA_033721715.1 Marinobacter sp. | reverse complement strand
CGGGTGGTGATACTGTGCCAGCGGGTTATTTTTGCGTCTTTTTCTTCCGGTTTCATTCACCGTTCCCCAGAATCTGCTGCCGTATCTGAAGGTAACGCCCCTCCTCTTTCACTTCTGTCAGCCGGGCTTGCAGTTGTTCCAGGAAACTCGCCGGGATGGATTTGTGACAAGCAAGGTATATCTCGCTGCGTCGAAAGGTAAACAGCCTTTCCAGCCGAACTCCGGCGTTGCCCGCCACCGTCTCGGCCACGTCCGGGCCTGTCACCCAGACATCAATGAGCCCGGAGGTCAGGCGTTTGAGGTTTTCGCTGTCCCGGGAGGCATTGACTACCTCTACGCCATGCTTTGCCACATAAATACTGATGGCGTCCTCGTGGAAACTCCCTGCCCTCAGGCCCTTCAGTTCCTCCAGGCTGGTTGCCTCGATGCTGCGCTCCGGCAGGGCAAAGGCCGCCCATTCCGTCTTCACCAGTGGTCCCACCCATTGGAACATCGGCTCCCTTTCGGCGGTGCGCGCAGTGGAGTACACGCAGTTGCCGGGCCGCAGCCTGGCTTCGCTGAAGGCCCTTGCCCAGGGCACCAGCAGAAATCTTACGGGGCGGTCTATTGAGGCCAGCGCCTCCTGCAACAGCCTGGTGGAAATGCCGTCTATCTCACCCTGGTCGTTGACAAAGCTATAGGGCGGGTACTCTTCCGTGTAGAAAGTGATGGGCTCAGCCGCCTGGGCGTGCCCCCAGCCCGACAGAGCGAGAGTGAGGAAAAGCAGGAACCCCATCCGGTGGCGGCAAATCAGGCGCTGCATACCTCCCTCCTCATTCAATTGGCGGTATCGTGCCTCGGGCGCGAAGGTCGTCAAGTATCTGCTGCAAACGCTCAACCACGGCAGGATCGGTATCGCCGTTGATTGCAAAGTACAGCGGGTCTTCAGACAGGACATAGACAGTCTCGAAATCTTCCGGATCATGCCCGTGTTTCCTCAGCAACCAGTGCGCCACATCCTCACCGTAGGCCCATAGGCTGACCCGGTTGGCAACCAGCATGTTCATCGCACTCTCGTTATTTACCGCCGCGTGCATGCGAGCAGAATTGACGCCGGCTTCCAACAATTTCTGGGCACCTATGTCCTCACCGATGACCACCATACTGAACTTACCGCTTTGCAGCGCCTTCAGGTTGGCTATCGAGATATTGCTGTCTTTCCTGGCGAGCAGCACCACGCGTCCCGCTGCCAGAGGCCCTACCCACTGGAACAGGTCCTCCCGGGCGCTGGTACGGGTAGTCGAAAACAGCACAGTGTCAGGTGTCAGCAACGTGGTGTCATAGCCCCTGGCCCAGGGCAGCACCCGGATGTCGGTAGCGTCCGTATCGGCCCCGGAGTGGTGCAGCATGGCCTCCAGAATCCTGACGGACGACCCCTTCAGCTCACCTTCATCCAGGTAATTGTAGGGAGGGTAGTTCTCGGTGATGAAGGTGAGCCGATCCAGATCGGAGGCGACCCCGTGAAGAGGGCCGAAGAATAGAATCACCAGTAGGCAGCGACAAAGCTTTGTCATGGGCAGTTACTT
>JAWWAM010000618.1:0-1577 GCA_033721715.1 Marinobacter sp. | reverse complement strand
GACCTGACTCTGGGCACCCTGGTAGAGCGCAATGCCAGAAAACATGGCCAACGCGCGGCCATCCTGTATGAAGACCGCAGCATTACCTGGCAGGAATTCGACGAGTGGGCCAACCGCATTGCCGGTTTCCTGAAAGCCGAGGGGCTCAGCAAGGGCGACGCTATTGCTGTGTTCCTGGAGAACCGCCCGGAACTGCTGGCCGTGGTAGCCGGTGCCGCCAAGATCGGTGTGGCCTGCGCCATGCTCAACACGTCCCAGAAAGGCAGGGTACTGGCACACAGCATCAACCTGATCAGTCCGAAAATGATCGTTGTTGGCGAAGAATTGGTCGACAGCTTCAATGGTGTCAAGGCCGACATCCAGACCAGCCACCCCAAACCCTTCCTTTTCCTCGCTGATACCAACACGGTGAACATCTTCGGCGATGCGCCGGAAGGTTATGTGAACATGGCAGCGCAGGTGAGTGCGCACCGCGGCACAGCGCCCCAACCCGCCGACCAGCCCGTCATGGGTGACACGGCCATTTACCTGTTTACTTCCGGGACCACCGGCCTGCCAAAGGCAGCGCCTGGCAGCCACCGCAAGTTCATGAAAGCCTATGGCGGCTTCGGCATGATGTCCCTGGACATGAAGCCACACGATGTCCTTTACTGCACCCTGCCCCTTTACCATGGCACGGCGTTGCTGGTGTGCTGGGGCTCGGTCCTGGCCGGCGGCTCGGCCATTGCCCTGCGCCGGAAGTTTTCTGCCAGCGCCTTCTGGGACGACGTACGATACTTTAAGGCAACCACCTTCGGCTACGTGGGCGAACTCTGCCGCTACCTGCTCAATCAGCCACCCAGCGACCAGGACCGTAACCACAACCTCACCAAGATGATCGGCAACGGCCTGCGCCCGTCCATCTGGAAGGAGTTCAAGGAGCGCTTTGGTATCCAGACGGTGGCGGAACTTTATGCCTCCAGCGAAGGCAATATCGGCTTCAGCAACTTTTTCAACATGGATAACACCGTCGGTTTTTCAACCGCGCCCTACAAGCTGGTGAAGTTCCACGACGGCACCCGGGACCCGATCCGGAACGAAAATGGATTTATGCAGGAAGTGGAGAAAGGCGAACCTGGCCTGCTGATCGGCGAGATCACCAAGAAGTGGTCCTTCGAGGGGTACACCCAGAAGGACGCCACGGAAAAGTCCATCCTGCGGGATGCCTTCAAAAAAGGCGACCAGTGGTTCAACACCGGCGATGTGTTAAAGGAAATCGGCTGCGGCCACCTGCAGTTCGTCGACCGCATGGGTGACACTTTCCGCTGGAAGGGAGAAAACGTGTCCACCACGGAAGTGGAGAACATCATCGACGGCTCCAACATGGTGGAGGAGGCCATCGTCTACGGCGTCGAGATTCCGGGCACCAATGGCAAGGCGGGCATGGTAACGCTGGTCCCCCACGCCAATGGCGAGGAGTTCGATATAAACCGCCTGTTCCGTTATCTGAACGACAACCTGCCACCCTATGCGGTTCCGGTCTTCGTACGGGTCACAGATGCTATCGAGAAAACGGGCACGTTCAAATACCGCAAGGT
>JAWWAM010000617.1:0-1602 GCA_033721715.1 Marinobacter sp. | reverse complement strand
TCAGCGCGGACGACGGTTCGAACCGCACGTCTCCTTCGCTCAGATGATGATCCTCATCGGCAATGTACGGCGGATTGGAGACAATCAGATCAAAGGAGCCAGCCGGCAGTTGGTCAAACCAGTTGCTGTGCCGCACCATCAGCGGCAGGTTCAAGCGTGTGGCATTTTCGGTGGCCAGGTCTACTGCTTCGGGGACAGTATCGGTTGCCGAGAGATGCCAGCCGGGCCGCTCACTGGCCAGCGCAAGCGCGATGGCACCTGTGCCGGTACCGAGGTCCAGCACATTGGCATTGTCCGGCAACGCCAGGGTCAATGCTGCTTCCACCAGGCATTCGGTATCCGGACGGGGAATCAGTGTGGACGGATTAACCTTCAGTGGCAGCGACCAGAATTCCTGTTCGCCCAGCAGGTGTGCCACCGGGCGGCCCTCACGGCGCTGGTCCACCAGGCTGCAGAATCGGGCGGCCTGGGCGGCGTTCAAATCACGCTCGGGCCAGGCCCGGAAAGAGGTCCGGGACCAGCCGGTCACATAACTGAGCAATAACTCGGCATCCAGGCGCGGAGTATCGCCACCGATGAGTTCAACGGCTTCTTTCAGCAGTGCCTCACAGGATAAAAGGGATTCACTCATCAGCCAGAGAGGCCAGAAGGTCGGCCTGATGTTCCTGCTGCAGGGGCACGACAATGGCATCCAGATCACCGGAAATCACTTCGTCCAGCTTGTACAGGGTCAGATTGATGCGATGGTCTGTCACCCGTCCCTGAGGGAAGTTGTAGGTGCGTATGCGCTCTGAGCGGTCGCCACTGCCCACCAGGCTCTTGCGGGTAGCCGCCATGGTTTTCTGCTGGCGCTCGATTTCCTCGTTCTGGAGGCGGGAGGCCAGCAAACTCATGGCCTTGGCGCGGTTCTTGTGCTGGGACCTTTCCTCCTGGCACTCCACCACAATCCCGGTGGGAATATGGGTGATACGAATGGCGGAGTCCGTCTTGTTCACATGCTGGCCGCCGGCACCGGAGGCCCGGAAGGTATCCACCCGCAGGTCGGCCTTGTTGATTTCTACCGCCTCGGTCTCGTCCGCTTCCGGCATCACCGCCACCGTACAGGCTGAGGTGTGAATACGACCCTGGGACTCGGTTTCAGGCACCCGCTGCACCCGGTGGGCACCGGATTCAAACTTCAGGGCCCCGTAGACGGCGCTGCCGGCAATGCGTGCGATGATTTCCTTGTAGCCCCCGTGCTCGCCCTCGTTGGCGCTGATAACTTCCACCTGCCAGCGCTGGCGCTCGGCGTAACGCATGTACATCCTGAAGAGGTCGCCGGCAAAAATGGCAGCTTCATCACCACCGGTGCCGGCGCGAATCTCAAGGAACACGTTCTTGCCGTCATTGGGGTCCTTCGGCAACATCAGGCGCTGAAGTTCTTCGTCCAGTTCCTCGCTTTTCTGTTCGGCAAGGCTGAGTTCTTCTTCCGCCATGGCACGCATCTCGGCATCGCCATCGCGGGCCAGCTCTGCCGCTTCTACCACATCCTCACGGGATTTCTGCCAGGCCTGGAAGCAGTGAACAATGGGCTCGATTTCGGCGAATTCCCGGGAAAGATCC
>JAWWAM010000616.1:0-1665 GCA_033721715.1 Marinobacter sp. | reverse complement strand
GTCTCCGCATGGCTCAGCGAGGGGGCAATCGCCCCCATCATACTGACGGTGCTCACATTCCTGCTGTTTACAGTAGCCATGGTCCACCTTAAGGTGAATCGTTCACAGCCGGTTTCAGAAACCTGACAGGAAACACCCCATGGCCGACAGTACCCATCCACCCGCGCCCCATAGAAGCACGCTGACCCTGAGGGATATCTGTACCGCCCTGGTAACCAGTGGCGAGATCTCCCAGGAAGACGCGGAGCGGGTTCTTTCAGCCAACATCAGCGCCTTCACCGGCAGTAGCGGGCCCGCCAGCCAGCGCCACCCGCTGGAACTGGTTGCCAAGTCAGACCTGGAGAGCCAGACAACCGGGCGCAACCTGGACCTGGAAAAGCTCACGCAGTGGCTGGCCGACTGGGCAGAGCAACCCTACTACCACATTGATCCCCTGAAGATAGATACTCCGGCCATTGCACGGGTGATGTCCTATGCCTTTGCCCAGCGTCACGGCATTCTTGCGGTAGAGATTGGCCAGGATGAAGTTCTGGTCGCAAGCAGCGAACCCTTCAAGAGCGACTGGGAAAGCAACCTGCGCCAGGCCGTTGGCAAGGACATTCGACGGGTGGTGGCCAACCCTGATGATATTCGCCGATATACCGTCGAGTTTTATCAATTGGCGAGTTCTGTCAGCAAGGCCGGCGGCAACAAATCCGCCAACCCCGCCGGTGCCCAGAACTTCGAGCAACTGCTGGATCTGGGCGCCAGCGAAAACCCCGATGCCAACGACCAGCACGTGGTCAAGATCGTCGACTGGCTGTTGCAATACGCCTTTGATCAGCGTGCGTCCGACATCCACATAGAGCCACGGCGAAACGTCACCCAGGTGCGCTTCCGTATTGATGGCGTGCTGCATAACGTGTACGAATTTCCCGATCAGGTCGGGGTGGCGGTCACCAGCCGGCTTAAAATCCTTGGCCGGTTGAACGTGGCGGAAAAACGCCGTCCCCAGGATGGCCGCATCAAAACCCGCAAGCCGGACAACAGTGAAGTAGAGTTGCGCCTCGCCACCATGCCCACCGCGTTCGGCGAGAAAATGGTGATGCGGATCTTCGACCCGGAAGTGCTGCTGAAATCCTACGAACAACTGGGCTTTTCAAAGGAAGACCGGGAGCGCTGGCAGGGTATTACCGACCGCCCCCATGGCATTGTGCTGGTCACCGGCCCCACCGGTTCCGGCAAGACCACCACCCTGTATTCCACCCTCAAACAGCTGGCAACTCCCGAGGTGAACATCTGTACCATCGAAGACCCGATCGAGATGGTAGAGCCGGCCTTCAACCAGATGCAGGTGCAGACCAATATTGAGCTGACCTTTGCTTCAGGCGTCAGAGCCCTGTTACGCCAGGACCCGGACATCATCATGATTGGCGAGATCCGCGATCTGGAGACCGCCGAGATGGCCGTGCAGGCCGCATTGACCGGCCATCTGGTGCTGTCAACACTGCACACCAACGACGCACCCAGCGCCATTACCCGATTGATGGAGCTCGGCATTCCTCCGTATCTGATTCGTGCCACCGTACTGGGCGTGATGGCCCAGCGCCTGACCAGAACCCTTTGCCCCCACTGCAAGGAACCGGGGCCGGTGGACGAGCAGGCCTGGCAAAGCCTGACAAGGCC
>JAWWAM010000615.1:0-1677 GCA_033721715.1 Marinobacter sp. | reverse complement strand
GATGATCCCAACCCAGTACAGCACGGGTCGCAGCAATTTCATCGTCACCCAGGGGTGCCCCGTGACACTCTTCCTTGCCCTGCTTGTTGGGAGAGCCAAAACCGATAATGGTCTTGCAGCAGATCAGGGTGGGCTGGGACGTATTGGCGCGGGCAGCCTGAATGGCGCTGCGAACCGCTTCGGGATTGTGGCCGTCAACCGCGGGAATCACCTGCCAACCATAGGATTCGAAACGCTTGGGCGTGTCGTCGGTGAACCAGCCGTCGACCTCGCCGTCAATGGAGATGCCGTTGTCGTCATAGAACATGATCAGCTTGCCCAGGCCCAGTGTGCCGGCAAGGGAAGACACCTCGTGGGAGATACCCTCCATCAGGCAGCCGTCGCCCAGGAAGGCATAGGTGTAGTGATCAACAATGCTGTGCCCGGGACGGTTGAACTGTTCGCCCAGGGCTTTCTCTGCCAGGGCAAAACCCACCGCATTTGCAATCCCCTGCCCCAGCGGGCCAGTGGTGGTTTCAACGCCGGGCGTGTAGCCATACTCAGGATGGCCCGGGGTCTTGGAGTGCAGTTGACGGAAGTTCTTGATGTCATCAATGGAGACGTCATAGCCACTCAGATGCAGCAGGGAATACTGCAGCATGGAGCCGTGGCCATTGGAGAGCACAAAACGGTCGCGGTTGGCCCACTTCGGGTTGGCCGGGTTGTGGCTGAGGAAATCATTCCAGAGTACCTCGGCGATGTCCGCCATACCCATGGGCGCGCCCGGGTGGCCGGATTTGGCTTTCTGAACCGCATCCATGCTCAGCGCGCGAATGGCGTTGGCGAGATCTGTGCGAGATGGCATTGACGTTTTCTCCAGTTTTGGTCGGCAAAAAGGTGAACTGTTAAAAAGAAGGCGCGTATTTTCGCCGATTAGTGACCACCGGGGCAAATCGGCGTCACTCTTTTTATGCCCCTTTCAGGCGACAGGTAACAGCGGCAGAAATTTTGGCTGGTTTTTCAAACAGATCTAACTCTATATCAATTTATTTTGATATAGATATTGATTGACTGGTCAGACAGCCCTAAACTTCCTTCCATGACATCACTGACCACACACGTAAACGACCTGTCCTCCGTGGACGCTCTGGCACCGATCTTCAAAGCGAGCGGCGACCCGCTGCGGCTGGAGATCCTTCGTGTGTTGCGCCGGGACACTTTTGGCGTTCTGGAGCTGAGCCAGTTGTTCGATATGCGCCAGTCCGGCATGAGCCACCACCTGAAAGTGATGCACAAAGCGGGGCTGCTGGAACCCCAGCGCGAGGGCAACGCCATTTTCTACCGGCGCCCCCTCAACCTGGAGAGCGACAAGCTCACCGACCAGACCATCCGCCAGGTGTTCGACACGGTAGACCGCATTCCCCTGCCGGAACATCTGCAGGGAAAAATTGAGGCGATCCGCAACCAGCGTGCCGATCAGTCCCAGGCTTTTTTCGCGCGTTATGCAGAAAAATTCCGGGAGCAGCAGGAGCTGATTGCCGCGTTCGAATTGTACGCCGAACCGGTGGCCAACCTGATCCGCAACCGCTCCAGCCGGCATGAGTGGAAAACCGCCCTGGAAATCGGCCCCGGCGAAGGCGCGTTCCTGCCCGTACTGTCGAAACTCTGCGAGTACGTGGTGGCCCTGGACAACTCCCG
>JAWWAM010000614.1:0-1693 GCA_033721715.1 Marinobacter sp. | reverse complement strand
GGAGCGGGTGGGGGACCATGCCTGTAACATCGCTGAGAACGTGATCTTCATGGTCAAGGGTGAGGATGTTCGGCATACGCCGGTGGAAGAAGCTGAGAAAGTCGTGGGTCGCTGAGTTTTGGCACCCAAGTGCCAGCGGGCAGGCCGGTAACGCTGTTTGGGATCTATCTTTGGCCATGGATGGCCAAAGCTAAGCGCGCATGGATGCCTCGAGCGTGTCCCAAACAGCGTTACCGGCCCGCTTGCCTCCCCCCAGGCCAGAACACCATCAGCCCTGCTTCATCTTGTCGGTATACGGCGGCCAGCCGAGAGGTTTGCCGGCCAACAGGTGCAGATGGATGTGAAACACCGTCTGCCCTGAGTTCTCCCCGCAGTTCATCACGACTCTATAACCATCGTCGGCAAAGTCCATCTCCTTTGCCAGCCTGGCAGCCACCCAGTACAAATGGCCGACAAGCTCGCGATCACCCTCTTCGATATCGTTGATCGTTGCGATTTCCTTCTTCGGGATGATCAGCAGGTGTACCGGTGCCTGTGGGTTGATATCCCTGAAAGCCAGGCTGATGTCGTCCTCATAAACAATATCCGCCGGAATTTCGCGGTTGATGATCTTGGTGAAGATTGTCTCCGACATAGTGCGTCCTTTTTGATGAATGTTGGCCAGAACAGTGGCTTACGGTTGTTTGAACCCCGGTAACCGTTCCGCCAGATGGCGGATGACCGGGGGCAGGTCGTCGTCGATACCCATAGCGTATTTGGCCACCCGGTTTCTGGCAAATGGCATGGCTTTAGCTGCGCCCAGGCCCAGGTTCCGTAGCAAGTGCAGTGGCGGTATGCGGTTGCTGAACAGGTGATAGAACACGTCCATTGCCAGCATCATGCGGCGGTTGGCCGGGCGGCGCTGCTGTTCGTACTCGTCCAGCCGGCCGGCATTGGCCAGGTCGCTGCCAGCGCGCCTGGCTTCGCGGAGGACCGCCTGCAGGCAGCGGGCGTCCTGGAAACCCAGGTTCACACCCTGGCCCGCCAGCGGGTTAATGGTGTGGGCGGCGTCGCCAACCAGTACTACGCGGTTGTTTGCATAGGTTTTGGCGTGCTGACGTGCTATCGGGAAGCTGGCTTTGGCGTCAATATGGGTCAGCAACGGCAGTTCTGGCGGGAAGGCGTTCTGTATTTCCGCCATCAGCACGCTGTTGTCCAGTGATTTGAGGCGCGCCAGTGCTTCTGGCGAGTCGTACCACACCAGTGAGGCCCAGCTTTCGCCGTTGCCGGCAGCGTGCAGGGGCAGGAAGGCGCGTGGGCCGCTGGGGTAGAAGCCCTGCCAGGTAATGTCCTGCACCGGCCCCTGGTAGCGCGCGGAGATCACCATTGCCTGTTGCTCGTACTGGTCGCGGGTGACGCCGATGCCAGCCAGGTTGCGGATGCCGGAGTTAGCGCCGTCTGCGCCCACCACCAGCTCGCCGGTCAGTTCGGTGCCATCGTCCAGTGTCACAGCGGCCTGGTCGGGGCCATTGTTGAGGCTGGTGACGGCGTGGCCGGTAAACAGGGTAACCGACGGTTGGGCCGAAGCGCTGTTCCAGAGGGCCTGCTGAGTGATGCGGTTCTCTACAATATGGCCAAGATGGCTGGCGGACAGATTGCGGGCATCGAAAATCACCTCGGCAATCTTGCGGGGCAGGACGCTGCTCAACGGGTG
>JAWWAM010000613.1:0-1709 GCA_033721715.1 Marinobacter sp. | reverse complement strand
CTGGGCATTCAGGTGGTAGCCGAAGGCGTGGAGACCCGGGAACAGCTTAACTTCCTGAAAAATCACCGCTGTGATCTGATCCAGGGCTACCTGATCAGCCGCCCCATTCCCGCCGCCGAACTGGAACAGGCTCTGAGCTCTGGCATTCTGAATGTCGATACGCCGGTTGGTAGCTGATTGAAATGAGCGCGGCGAATCACCACTATTCGGGTATCAGCTTTCAAGGTACCAACTTATGAGTACAAACTATCTGACCAGGGAACAGGACGATCGCTTGCGGCGCTGGGAAGCCTGGAACAAGCGCTACTTTATCTTCGCGTTCTTTTCGCTGATCGTGATTCTGGTCTTAAGTAGCCAGCTTGGCCTGTCCAGTGGTGAGAGCTGGGGGCCACTGGGGGTTATCATTGCGCTGTTAATCACGCCCATTATCATCCTTCAGTTACGCCTGGCTTGCCCCGCCTGCGGGCAAAAAATCGGCTGGCAGGCCAAACTGATGGCCCCGGACCAGTGCAAGGCCTGCGGCACCTTCCTCCGTTCAAAAAATTCCTCGTCCTGAAAAAAACCTTTGACCTGTGAGTAGCTCACAGGTTTTAAGCTACTCTTAACTTGATACCACGTGACATTCGATCTGGGTGCTATTCGTGGCTGGTTGGAAACGTCTTCCGAAACACGCTGTGAATACGTCCATGTACGCTTGGGCTCCGCCATCCATGGCTCCGCACAGTTTCGGAAGACGTTTCCAACCAGCCACTCGGTCAAACAAATCGTTGGTGATGCAGCTTATGAAAGTCAAAGAGATCGCTATGGGTGCGGGGGTTAACCCCGATACCGTCCGGTTTTATACCCGGGAAGGGTTACTGAAGCCCACTCGGAATCCGGACAACAACTATCAGCTGTACGACACAGAAGACCTGCGGCGATTACGGTTTGCCCGCAAAGCACGGCAACTTGGTTTTTCACTGCCGGAAATCCGGCAAATTCTGGATCAGGCAGAGGATCATCACTCCCCCTGCCCTATGGTCCGGGATGTGTTTCAGCAGCGTCTGGCGGAAGTGGAGCGTGAGATTGCCGAGCTGCAGCAGCTGCGCAACCGTATGACTGCAGCGCTTTCTGCCTGGCAGGAGATGCCGGATGGCACGCCGGACGGACATACGATTTGCCAATTGATTGAACACTGGGACGAAGCCGTCCCGGAAACAGGTAACAAGGAGTGATGCTTCATGAATGAGAAAACTGCATTACACCCGGCACTGTCGATTTCCGGCGCGTCCTGTCAGGGCTGCGTGCGGAAGATCCGTAGCGCACTGGAACCATTGACTGGCAGTGCCGACCGGGTTGATGTGAACCTGGAAGAGCAGACGGTTGCACTGCCGGATGGCATTGAAACTGCGGAAGCAGCCCGTATTGTGACCGAGGCGGGCTACCCTGCCTCGCCTCTGGAGGCCTCCCCCACCGCTGAACCAGCGTCGGAGGATGATCATTGCCATGTCGATAATGAGCAGGCCCGGACTGAATTCCGGCAGGAACCCGAACAGAGCACGGGTAATGTCGAGAGCACCGGTAATGATGACCAGATCCACCTGGCGGTTACGGGCGCCACCTGTGCATCCTGCGTGAACACCATTGAGAAAGCCCTGAAATCGGTGGATGGCATTACCGGTGCCCATATGAACCTGGCGGACAATACCGCCACGGCCACCGGACATGCG
>JAWWAM010000612.1:0-1715 GCA_033721715.1 Marinobacter sp. | reverse complement strand
GGTCTTGATACCGAAGAACCCTCCACCCGTAAGTTTACGGATGATGTGCCCAACCGCCGCTATTTCTCACCGGCTTCCCTGCGTCGCAGGAGTGTACGTTAACGACGGCGCCTGTAGGCAGGAAAAGACTTTCGCCAGAGACGGATGGCGACGAATATACCGGTGGCCGCAAGGCCACCGGTATATTCATAGTATCGGCCGGTATTACCGGCGTAATCAGAGTGACACAGTTCAACACAACATATAGGCAATCTGAATGGCTACAAGGTTGATGTGCAAGACTCTGGGAGCGGCCTGTCTTGGAGTGTCCATGGCAATGTCCGCACCCTCGGTGTTTGCGCTTGCAGATATCATCGAAACCCCTTCCCGGCCCACCATGCTTGCGGCAGAGAATCTGCTCAATGACGCGGATCGCGCAGGTGAGCGTATCGTGGCGGCTGGTGAACGTGGTCATATCATATTTTCTGATGATCAGGGCAAAACCTGGGTGCAGGGCCAGGTCCCCGTCAGCGCGACCCTGACCGGCGTTGATTTTGGCACAGAGACCGAAGGCTGGGCAGTAGGGCACAGCGGTGTGGTTCTCCATTCCGGTGACGCGGGTAAGACCTGGGAACTGCAGCTGACGGGCATTGAAGCTGCGGAGCTGGCCATCGAAAGCCGCCAGCAGCAGATCGAAGAGATGGAACAGAAAATCGAAGAGGCCCCTGACGAAGAAAAAGCCGATCTGGAGTGGGCGCTGGATGACCTGTTCTTCTCAATGGAAAACCTGGAATCTGATCTTGAAATTGGTCCGGTAAACCCGTTTCTCGATGTCTGGTTTGAAAACGAAGACCACGGATTTGTGGTAGGTGCCTACGGCATGTTTCTGCGTACCACAGACGGTGGCGAAACCTGGCGTGACTGGGCGCCCCGGCTCGAGAATCCCACCGGGTTCCACCTTAACGCCATTACCCAGATCACCGGAGGCGCGCTGGTGATTGTGGGTGAGGCGGGCCAGATTTTCGTCTCCGTAGATGGCGGTGAAAGCTGGGAAAAACGTGAAAGCCCCTATGAAGGTTCACTGTTTGGTGCCATTGGCACAGGCCAGGTGAACGAGGTTCTGGCGTTCGGACTGCGCGGTAACATGTTCCTCTCCACTGATCTGGGTAAGAACTGGAAAGTGGTTCCGAATGAGGCCGGCGCAACGCTCAATAATGGTGCTGTGTCAGACGACGGCAGAATTACCCTGGTTGGTAACGGCGGCACGGTTCTGATGAGCACCAATGGCGGCACGTCTTTCCGCCCCTATTCCCGGAATGACCGGGAAGGTGTGATGGATGTTGTCCCGCTCTCTGGAACCAACCTCCTGATCGTGGGCGAGGGTGGAGTAAAGCATACCGATGCCCGTGGCAAGAACCTTCAATAACGCCCTGATGCGGCACCAACAGATCGAAAACGAGAGGGGCTTTTGAATGTCGAACCCGAAGCATGACAAGGGCGAGCATTACCTGACTACACCGAAGGCAGAACCGTTTCTGGAACGGCTGATCTTCAACAATCGGGCAATTATCCTGGTTGCATTTCTCTTCCTGGCACTGTTTCTCGGCTACAACGCCGTCAAAATCCAGCCGGACGCCAGTTTTGAGCGGATGATTCCGCTTGAGCATCCGTACATCGTTAACATGCTGGAACACCGGGACGACCTGGAAAACCTGGGTAACTTCGTGCGTATCGCC
>JAWWAM010000611.1:0-1716 GCA_033721715.1 Marinobacter sp. | reverse complement strand
GCTGTTGGGTGATCCCTGGAAGTTACTGATGTGGCATACCCTGTTCATGGCACTGGTCATGGTGGTGGTTGCCCGTGGTGTTCGCTCCGGCCTTGAGCGTGCTGTGAGTATATTGATGCCGGCCCTTTTCGTGCTTCTGCTGATTGTTGTGGGCTATGCCATGACGACCGGCCATTTTGGCCAGGCAGTGAGCTTCCTGTTCCAGCCGGACTTCTCCAAACTCACGACTTCGGGCGTGCTGGTGGCCCTCGGCCATGCTTTCTTCACGCTCAGTCTGGGCATGGGCATCATGATGGCTTACGGCTCGTATCTGCCGAAAAACATTTCCATTGCCAAAACATCTGTCGCCGTCTCTGTAATGGATACCCTGGTGGCACTGCTGGCCGGGCTGGCCATTTTCCCGATTGTCTTTGCAAACGGCCTTGAACCGGGAGCGGGCCCGGGGCTGATCTTCCAGACCCTGCCGCTGGCGTTTGGTCAGATGCCCATGGGTAGCCTGTTTGGCACGCTGTTCTTTGTGTTGCTGATTTTTGCCGCCTGGACGTCCGGCATTTCGCTGCTGGAGCCCCTGGTGGAATGGCTGGAAGAACAGAAAGGCATGAACCGCACCCTGAGTACCCTGGGTGCTGGCATCGCCTGCTGGTTGCTGGGTATCGCTTCGATACTGTCGCTGAACCTGTGGTCCGATGTGGCGCCGCTGGGCATGTTCGCGATGTTCGAAGGTAAAACCATCTTTGATCTGCTGGACTTCCTTACCGCCAACATTCTGCTTCCGCTTGGAGGACTCCTGGTAGCGGTATTCGTCGGCTGGTTCCTGTCCCGCAAGGTCCTGGAAGAGGAACTGTCGATGTCACCGGCGGTATTTACTGCCTGGTATCGCGTGCTGCGATATTTCACACCGATCGCCGTGGCTATCGTGTTCATCTACAACCTGGTTTAAGTGCAAACGGCCACCGGCGCTCTGTCTGGGCGCTGGTGGCCGCCTTACCTGCCCTACACTCTGCCCTGCCTATCTGTCCTTCGACTCTGCTGCTACTCCACCAGTTCCTTCGGTGCCGGACGGCCCATAAGCCAGACCGCCATCAATACACCATGGAGGATGAGGAACGGCACCGCAATCAGCAACAGTCCGGTCCACTGGAACGCTGCCAGTACCGCGCCGGCACTCATTGCAGCCGTTGCCTGCGATCCGAACACTATCAGGTCATTCAGCCCCTGAACCCGGAAGCGTTCTTCATCCCGATACCCTTGCGGCAGCAACGTTGTACCCCCCACAAACAGGAAATTCCAGCCAATACCGAGCAGAACCAGGGCAGACAGGTAATGATGGAAAGTGATACCACTGAAGGCCAGCAACACACATCCGAGATACGCCAGTAATCCCAGCCCCATCATCCGGGGGATACCCACCACCCGGATCAGCCAGCCGCTGACCAGCGACGGCAGATACATGGCCATGATATGCATCTGGATTACCCATTTGGCATCTTCGAGAGGATGATCGGCCACTTCTGTCATGCTCAGAGGGGTGGCGGTCATGATAAAGCTCATGATCGCGTAACCGATGGCAGCAGAACTGATTGCGGCCCAGATCACTGGCTGCCTCAGGATGGTGGCCATTGCGCGGCCGCCGCCCACTGTTACTTCCCGCACATGCTCGCCACTGGCGCGATACCCGACCACCAGCACCATCATGGCGATCAACTGCACCGCAGC
>JAWWAM010000610.1:0-1737 GCA_033721715.1 Marinobacter sp. | reverse complement strand
GGCCTGGCCCACCAGGGTCTTGGCCATGGAGATGGCTTCCCGGCGGCTGGCGCGGTCATCGGAGTCCGCTTCGCTGGCAGCCAGGATGGCCATGGTTCTGGCCTGTTCGGTCTGGATGAACATGTCTGCCATACGGTGCTGCAGTACCTTGAATTTGCCGATGGGTACGCCGAACTGCTTACGGGTCTTGATGTACTCAAGCGTGGCGGCATTCATTGATTCCATGGCACCAACCGCTTCCGCGCAGAGTGCGGCAATGCCCAGGTCCACGGCTTTTTCGATGGCCGGGAAAGCCTCATCAATGGTGCCGATCAGGTTGTCGGCACTGACGGTGACATTGCTGAAACTGATCTCGGCGGTGCGGTGACCATCGTGGGTGGCGAAGTCGTCCACTTTCACGCCTTTGGCGCCGCTATCCACCAGGAACAGGGACAGCCCGGATTCATCGTTAACGCTGCCACTGGTGCGCGCGGATACGATCAACTGGTTCGCCTGGCCGCCATGCAGCACGGCGGTTTTCTGGCCGCTGATCTGGAAATGGTCGCCATCCTTGCGGGCGGTCGTGTGCACATGGCTCAGGTTGTAGCGGGCGCCAGGTTCGTAGTGAGCCAGAGCCAGAAGCCTTTCGCCACTGGCGATGCCCGGCAGAATGTCGGCTTTCTGGGCCTCGTTCCCGGTATCCCGGACCAGCCCGCCGGCCAGCACGACTGTGGCGAGATAAGGTTCCACCACCAGGCCACGGCCAAAGTTCTCCATCGCCACCATGGTGTCGACGGCATTTCCGCCCAGCCCGTCGTAGTCTTCCGGGAAGCTGAAGCCAAGCAGCCCCATCTCGGCGAAATTCGACCAGGTGGCCCGGTCAATGCCGGCACCGGAGCTGATGATTTCACCGCGCTTTTCAAAGCCATACTCGTTGGTCACGAAGCGGCGCAGTGAATCGTTCAGCATTTGCTGTTCTTCGCTCAGATCAAAATTCATAAACGTCTCTCCATACTCTCAGGGCTGATGGCTCTTTAAAGACCAAGCACGAGTTGGGAAATGATATTGCGCTGGATCTCGTTGGACCCGCCAAAGATCGACAGCTTGCGCATGTTGAAGTAATCGCCGGCAGAGGGAGTGGCATCTATCGAGCCCGCACGTGGCCCGTTGTAGTCCAGCTCAAGCGCCTTCGGAATATGGGCAATGGCATCCTGGCCGCCCGCTTCCATCAGCATTTCAAACAGCTGCTGGCCGATTTCGGTGCCGCGGATCTTCAGAATCGACGCCTGGGGACCGGGGCCGCGCTTGTCGGTCAGCACCCGCAGAACCGTCAGTTCAAGGGCACGCAGTTCGGCATCCAGCTGCGCCAGCCGGTCGCGGAAGCGGGTGTTCTCAATCAATGGCCGCTGACCGTCCTGCTCCTGCCGCGCCACGTCCTTGAGGCGTTTCATCAACGCTTTCCACTGGCCTACGTTGGCGAGGCCAGTGCGCTCATGGCCCAGCAGGAACTTGGCGTAGGTCCAGCCCTGGTTCTCCTCACCGATCAGGTTTTCTGCGGGCACCTTCACGTTGTCGAAGTAGACCTCGTTAATCTCATGCTCACCGTCGAGCATGATAATGGGCTTCACATCAATGCCGGGCGTGTTCATGTCGATCAGCAGGAAGGAAATGCCCTGCTGCGGCTTGCCTTCGGTGCTGGTACGCACCAGGCAGAAAATCCAGTCTGCATGTTGGCCCAGGGTGGTCCAGGTTTTCTGG
>JAWWAM010000609.1:0-1765 GCA_033721715.1 Marinobacter sp. | reverse complement strand
ATGATAAAGGCTGCAAGATACCCGTTATCAGCCATGGCGGGCGCCCTCCGTGTCCGGGCTGTTGCGAAGCTTGCGGTATTGCACCAGCAACACCACGCTGACCACGATAATGGCGCCGATCAGTTGGTGGGCTGGCGGTAAGACAAGGATTGCAAAGGCCGCGGCAGCAGCCCCGACAACAACCGGAAACGCATCGCCGAGAGATTCGTACTGTTCGATTGTCAGTACAATGAACAGGGCCACCAGAGCGAATTCGATACCGGTGCTGTTGAAGGCCACGTTGGCACCCAGAAGTGCGCCCAGGGCGCAGCCGGCTACCCAATAGCACTGATTGAATAGCGTGATGCGGAAATCCACTGCCTGCTCGTGAGCCCTGTCCGCCGAGCGGCTGCGGCTTGTGAGCAGCGAATAGGTTTCATCGGTGAGGCCGAAAATCAGGTATGCCTTGCGCCAGCCAGCGCCCTGAAACTGTCCCAGCAGTGACAGCCCATAGAAGAGATGGCGGGCGTTCAGAACGAACATGGCAAGGAATACTTCCAGCAGCCCTGCCTCGGCCGCAAGCAGGCTGACTGCAAGGATCTGGCCGGCACCTGCATAAATCAGGATACCCATGGCAGGCGCGGCCCACCAGGGATAGTCCAGTTGCGTGGTAAACAGCACGCCAAAGGCCATCCCCAGGGGCAGGTAGCCGAACAGGATAGGCAGCGTTAAACGAAAGACGGACTGGTTCATAGTTGCCCCGGCTATATGGAAGCAGGGCATGATAGAGAATCCCTTGGATATTGAGAAGCCGGGCCTTCTACATCCACTGCAAACCCATTACCATTGTGGCTTTGAAGCGGAGCGGACAATGACCGACGAAACAGGCCAGGAGCCCCAGCCGGATCCCCGGGAAGAGAAGTTCGTGGTCGACGCGGAACTGCTTTCGGAAGATCAGCTTGACGGGCTTGTGGATGAATACTGCACCCGTTATCACGGGCTCAATGACACCGAGAACCCCATGGCGGAGCGGGAACGTGTGAAATCTGCGGTCCGGCGGGGAGATCTGGTGGTCTGGTTTGATCCGGTTGAGAACTCTGCGAGCCTGGGTGTTCCGCAATAGAGGTGCTCCGCGATAAAAAAGGGGTGTGACAAGGTGCCGGTATTGATGGATGCACCTACCGTCGGCCACCCTTAACCGGTACAATTCGTGAATTCCAATAGATGCCGCGTGCGAGGTGAGTTTTGATCAGGGTATTGGTTGTAGACGACCATGAACTGGTCAGGTCCGGTATTACCCGGATGCTGGCAGACAGCCCCGACATTGACGTCATCGGCGAGGCTTCCTCAGGGGAGGAAGCCATTGATTTTGTGCGCAAAGACAGCCCGGACATCGTGCTGATGGATATCCGCATGCCGGGTATTGGCGGCCTGGAAGCCACGCGCCGTATCTTGCGTATTGATGATGCCGTTCGTGTGATTGTCGTAACCGCCTGTGCCGACGACCCTTACCCCACCCGGGTCATGCAGGCGGGGGCCTCCGCATACATCACCAAAGGGGCCGACATCAAAGAGATGGTGCGAGCCATCCGCATGGCCCATTCGGGGCAGCGTTACATCAGCCCTGAAATCGCCCAGAAAATGGCGCTCAAGCAGCTCGGAGGGGGCGATGCCCGGGACGAAGACGGCGAGCTAACGCTGTTTGACCGGCTGTCCGAGCGGGAGATGCAGATTGCGCTGATGGTGGTTGACTGCCAGAAAGTGCAGGACATTTCCGACAAGCTTT
>JAWWAM010000608.1:0-1780 GCA_033721715.1 Marinobacter sp. | reverse complement strand
CGGTTTCTGAACCTGTTCTGTTATACCGGGGCGGCAACCGTTCATGCAGCGGTCGGCGGCGCGACCCGATCACTGAGCCTGGATATGTCGAAAACCTATGTGAACTGGGCTGAAGAGAATCTGGCGCTTAATGGTGCGGACGCTTCTCATCATCGGGTGGAGCAGGCGGATTGTCTGGCGTGGCTGGCGGCCAAACCATCCACGGACCAGCGGTTTGACCTGATATTCATGGACCCACCCACGTTCTCGAACTCGGCCCGGATGGCCGGTGTGCTGGATATCCAGAAGGACCATGGCCGGTTGATTCGCCAGGCGATGCAGCGGCTAACGTCTGAAGGACTGTTGATATTCTCGACGAACTTCAGGCGCTTCAAGCTGGATGAAAGCCTTGAAGAAGAGTTCGCCATTGAAGAGGTGACCCGCGACACGCTTGACCGGGATTTCCAGCGCAATGCGCGGATTCACCGCTGCTGGCACTTCAGAACTCATATTTGAAGCCGGTTGAAAACTGGAAGGTATTGGCGCCGGTCTCTGTGTCCTCAAACAACCGGCCGCCTTCCAGCATAATGAATCCGTTATCAATCACCTCGAAATCCATGCCTAGCAGCCAGCTGACGCTGAATGAACTGTCAGGGTATTCATCAGCAAGTGAGGCGTAAGGGGAGCGGTCGTCGGGATCAGCCTCCCGGGCCTTGCCGAAGGGGGTAAGGCTGGCTTCCCCCTGCACGTGGGAAAAACCGAACTGGGCGTAGGCATTGGCGTAGTCGGTCACCGGGTAGTGGCCACCGATATACCAGCTGGCGAAATATTCGATGTCCAGCTCCAGCTCGTTGTCTATTTCGCCGGTAGTGGTGCCCGCGCCCGCACGGACTTCCACGTGGAAATGGTCAGAAATATGTGTGCCGAGCACCATGGAACCTGTGGAAGACCAGGTTTTTTCAAGGGTGTTCTGACCCACCGAGCGGTGATTCAGGCCCGTGGCCAGTACCCCGACGTAGGTCATGCCCTCGCGGGACTTTCTGTCCTGGGCGATAGCGGTTGTGGTTGTCAGCAGGGCGGCCGTTATCAGGGCAGCCGTGGAGAAGTGTCGCAACAGCGTGGTCATTGGTATCGGGCTTCCTGGCAGTGTCGGATTCCGACAGATTCTGCCTTCTGTAACTGTTTGTTACGTCGACACAAGTCACAGTTCGCTCTGCCCAAAGCGTTGCAGGGAGCGGATTATTCGATGAGGCCTTCTTCCCGGGCGATCAACAGCAGCGCATAAACACCGTTTTCCGGCAGTTGGGGTTCGAGGCCCTCGTCCGAAAGCAACTGGCGGCGCCGGTCGTCCAGGGCCTCCCGCGGCATGGTAGTGACGAGCTCTTCGATCCCTGCGATTTCGAATGGGGCGTCCATACTGACAGCGGTGAAAATGAGGTCCACCAAAACCTCGTCCGGATCCATGCCGTCCACGTACACAGTCTGGTCCGGCAGGTCCTGGTGTAGCTCCTGAGCCAGCTCGATCAGCGGCACACCCTGTTCTTCCAGGTAGAGCAGGTCTATGTCGCCGAGGTCGGCGTCTTCCGGTATCCATTCGTCGGCAGGGGCGATCACGACGGTTTTCATCTGCCCGTCTTCCAGCGACCAGGCCATGGCCACGGGAAACAGTACGTCGTCGGTCTGACAGTATTCGATATCGAGAAAACGCGGTGCGGGCAAGGTACACTCTCCGGGTAGCCGGGCTGCGCTCTGGCAGCCGTTTAGTACGGATATGACGTCGGGCGCCATCATGCCATACTGG
>JAWWAM010000607.1:0-1783 GCA_033721715.1 Marinobacter sp. | reverse complement strand
GCTCCGCTTCGCGCCAATCCTGCATCACCCGCACCCGAAGGGCTCGCAGCTCCTGTATCATCTGAAGCATGGAGAGGCCCTGATTGTGGCGCTCTGAACCGTGTTTTTTCGCAGCTATCGAAACCGAGGAATTGGCGTTGCCTTCCGCTATGCGCGCCAAGTCGCGATCGGTCTGGCGGGCCTGGAGGTCCTCAGTGATGAACTCCAGCATTTCACGGGCATGGTCTTCAAGGGCGCGGCTGTCCTCGCCCCGCAATTCCGGCGCAATTTCCAGCGCAGCCTGTTCCCAGTCCTTGAGAAGTTGCTCCATTTCCGCATGGATAAACTGAACCAGCTTCATAGCAAGGGGCCTCCTCCGTGATTGGCCATTGGATGCGAACGTAGTTCCTGGCAGAGCTCCTGGCAGAGTTCCTGGCAGAGTTCCTGGCCGTCAGCATCTGGGGCCCGCGTAGCCCGTAAAACATGATTTCGGAAAGCGATGTCAGGGTGTATACAAAAAAAATACACACTGAGTATATTTATGGGCACCAGCCGGGGCAACTCTTTAAACGCATAGGAGGGCGCAATGGTCCCGAGAGGCGATGCTCCCGGGGACCTTTTTCACTAGTGTCAGGGGCGCGCTTCGAGGACGATGTTGAACGGCGTTTCCGCCGCTCTGCGTACGCTACTGAAACCACCATCTTTGATAACTTCGGTGAGCTTGCGCTGGCCAGCCTGCGCCCCAAGCGCGAGACCGGTATTCTGCGCCAGCGCAGTGGGCACGCAGATGCTGGTTGAGGCTGCATAGAACAACCGTCCTACCGGATTGAAATTGTCGCTGAGCTCATCGGCAGCCATAGGCTCAACCACCATCCAGGTGCCATCCGGCTTGAGCTGCTCAAAGACGTGAGCGGCCGCCCCTACTGGGTCACCCATGTCGTGCAGGGCGTCAAAGCAGGTTACCAGATCAAAATCTCCTTCTTCGAAATCACCTGCCGTCGCCTGCTCAAAGCGCACCCTGCTCGGGTCCAGGCCGTGCGCCTCACGATGCGCGTGTGCTGCTTCAATGGACCCGCCGTGGAAGTCGTAGCCCACAAATGTCGAGTTGGGAAACGCAGCCGCCATCAACAGCGTTGAATGGCCATGACCGCAGCCAAGATCCGCCACCCTGGCTCCACGTTCAAGCTTGTCGACCACGCCATCCAGCGCCGGCAGCCAAGCCTGAACCAGATTATGCATGTAGCCCGGGCGGAAGAACTTGGCAACCGCGCAAAACATGCAGTGAGCCTGATCACCCCAGGCGACCCCTTCACCCGTCCGGAAACCCTCTCGAACCTTGGGCTCGTTCTCAAAGGTGGTGAAGGCATTCTCGAAGCCACCGATCATGTAAACCGGGCTGTCTTCATCCGCAAACACCATGGCTTGTTCCGGGGGCAGCCGGAAGCGTTTGGTTGCCTGGTCATACTCCAGGTAATTCGAGGCCGCATGATGAGCCAGCCATTCGCGCAGGTATCGCTCTGAACAGCCGGTTCGCTCTGCCAGTTCGGACGACGTTGCAGGCCCTCCCTGCTGCAACTCCCGATACAGGCCCAGCTGATCACCAATTTTGACCAATGCTGCGCTATAGGCGCCACCGAGATCCCCCAGCACCTGTCCCACAAATGCATTGAGCTTGTTTTCGTCGACCGATTGAATCGCTTCCATGAACTTTCTCCCGTCAATAATAAAGTTATGAGGTTGTCGCAACGGACATCTCTATATTGGGAGAATTGCTCTTTCGGCTGAATGATCATCCGTCCGGCGT
>JAWWAM010000606.1:0-1799 GCA_033721715.1 Marinobacter sp. | reverse complement strand
CGGAATGATGCGCAAGCACTACCCGGCTCTGTTCAAGGATACCGCCGATGATGTGAAAGCCACGGAAATTGCCGGGCGGATCTGGGAACTGACGGATTTTCTGGTAAACGTGTGCCACATCAAACTCGATGACCTGGGCGAACCCACTACGGTGGCGATGCATACCTCCTGCTCAGCCCGCCGGGAAATGGGCGTGGCGGAAGTAGGCCCTAAACTGCTGGGGCAACTGAAGAACGTAAACCTGGTGGAACAGGCGCGGGCCGAGGAATGTTGTGGTTTTGGCGGCACCTTTGCGGTACGCCACCCGGAAATTTCCGGCGCCATGGTCAGTGAGAAAGTGGACACCCTGGTGGACACCGGCGCCAAGGAATTCGTCACCACCGATTGCGGCTGCCTGATGAACATCGACGGCTACGCCGAGAAAAACCACAAGCCGGTTACCGGCCAGCACATTCTTAGCTTCTTGTGGGAACGCACCAACGGCGATGGGGGCAAGCGCTCATGAGCGAAACAGCAGACCATTCAGCCCATCACATCGATGTAAAGGAATTCCACCCGCGCGCGCGGGCAGCCATCCATAACCCGCAGATTCGCCAGAATTTCCGCAAGGCGATGGACGGTCTGATGACCAAACGCAAGTCCGCCTTCGAGGGCTGGGAGCTGGAAACCCTGCGGGATCTGGGCGCCAATATCCGCCTGCGAGCGCTGGCCAACCTGCCGGACCTGCTGGAGCAGCTGGAACAGAAACTGACCGAGAACGGCATTACTGTGCACTGGGCCGCCGATGGCGACGAGGCCTGTGAGATTGTGCGGGACATCTGTTTAGCCCGGAATGCCAAGAGCGTGATCAAGGGCAAGTCCATGGTGTCCGAGGAAATGGAGCTGAACCATTACCTCGAGGCACAGGGCATCGAGGCCCTGGAGTCAGACCTGGGTGAATACATCGTTCAGCTTGCTGACGAAACGCCCTCTCACATCATCATGCCTGCGATTCACAAGAACACCGAAGAGATTTCCCAGCTACTGCACAACAAGACCGGCACCGACCTGTCCCACGATGTGGAATACCTGACCGCCAGCGCCCGCTTGCAGCTGCGTGAAAAGTTCATGAATGCGGATGTGGGCGTCTCCGGTGTGAATTTCGCGGTGGCGGAAACCGGCACCCTGTGCCTGGTGGAGAACGAGGGCAACGGGCGCATGACCACCACGGTGCCACCCTGCCATATTGCGGTTACCGGCATTGAAAAGGTGGTGCCCAACCTGGAAGACGTGACCGCGCTGCTGGCGCTGTTGACCCGCTCCGCCACCGGCCAGCACATCACCACCTACTTCAATATGATTTCCGGCCCACGCAAGGCCGAGGAACTGGATGGCCCGGAAGAGGTGCACGTGGTGCTGGTAGACAATGGCCGGTCCACCATCTATCAGGACGATGAACTGCTGGATACGCTGCGTTGCATCCGTTGCGGTGCCTGCATGAACCATTGCCCGGTCTATACCCGTGTGGGTGGCCATACCTACGGCACCACCTACCCCGGCCCCATCGGCGCGATACTGATGCCCCACATGGTGGGACTGGACGAAGGGCGGCACCTGCCCACGGCTTCCAGCCTTTGTGGCGCCTGTGGCGAAGTCTGCCCGGTGAAGATTCCCATCCCGGACCTGCTGGTGCGCCTGCGCCAGGAATCCGTAGATGGTGATACGGTGCACCCCGCGAAGGTTCGTGGCCATGGCGCCAAGCGCGGCGCCGTGGAAGCCATGATCTGGAAAGGCTGGAGCTGGATGCATGCCCGCCCTGG
>JAWWAM010000605.1:0-1807 GCA_033721715.1 Marinobacter sp. | reverse complement strand
TGGCTGAGTGAAGACGACGCTAAAGAAATGCAGATCGAGGACAACGACTGGATCGAGCTTTTCAACGCCAACGGCGCCATCGCGGCCCGGGCGGTGGTCAGCCAGCGGGTCATGCCGGGCATGGTGATGATGTATCACGCCCAAGAGCGGATCGTGAATATTCCAGGTTCCGAGATCACCGGCACCCGCGGTGGTATTCATAACTCGGTCACCCGGGTATGCCCGAAACCGACCCATATGATTGGCGGTTACGCCCAGTATTCCTACGGGTTCAACTACTACGGCACCGTCGGCTCCAACCGGGATGAGTTCGTGGTAGTGCGCAAGATGCACAACATCGACTGGCTCGATGGCGAAGGTAATGACACTGTTCAGGAGGCTGTAAAATGAAAATCCGTTCCCAAGTCGGCATGGTACTGAACCTGGACAAGTGCATCGGATGCCACACCTGTTCCGTGACCTGCAAAAACGTATGGACCAGCCGTGAAGGCATGGAGTACGCCTGGTTCAACAACGTCGAGACCAAGCCCGGTATCGGCTACCCCAAAGAGTGGGAGAACCAGGACAAGTGGAAGGGCGGCTGGATGCGTGACAGCTCCGGCAAGATCCGACCCAAGATCGGCGGCCGTTTCCGCGTGTTAGCGAATATCTTCGCCAACCCGGACCTGCCGGAAATTGACGACTACTACGAGCCGTTTGATTTCGACTACCAGCACCTGCACACCGCGGGCGACAGCAAGCACCAACCGGTAGCCCGGCCGCGTTCGCTGATCTCCGGCGAACGCATGCAGAAGATCGAATGGGGCCCCAACTGGGAAGAAATCCTGGGTACCGAGTTCTCCAAGCGCCGCAAGGACAAGAACTTCGACCAGATCCAGGCGGACATCTACGGCCAGTTCGAAAGCACGTTCATGATGTACCTGCCGCGACTGTGCGAGCACTGCCTGAACCCTGCCTGCGTAGCCAGCTGCCCCAGTGGCGCTATCTACAAGCGTGAGGAAGACGGCATCGTGCTGATCGACCAGGACAAGTGCCGTGGCTGGCGGATGTGTGTATCCGGCTGCCCGTATAAGAAGATCTACTTCAACTGGAAAACCGGCAAGTCCGAAAAATGCATCTTCTGTTATCCACGCATTGAAGCCGGCCTGCCCACCGTATGCTCCGAGACCTGTGTCGGCCGCATTCGTTACCTGGGTGTGCTGCTCTATGACGCTGACCGCATTGAAGAAGTGGCCAGCACACCGGGCGAGCATGAGCTGTACGAGAAGCAGCTGGAAATCTTCCTGGACCCGAACGATCCGAAGGTCATCGAGCAGGCGAAGAAAGATGGCATTCCGTTGAACGTCATCGAAGCTGCCCAGCGCAGCCCGATCTACAAGATGGCCGTGGACTGGAAACTGGCTCTGCCGCTGCACCCGGAATACCGCACCCTGCCCATGGTCTGGTACGTACCGCCCCTGAGCCCGATTCAGTCCGCGGCGGAAGCTGGCAAGGTCGAATTTGACGGTGTGCTGCCGAAGATCGAAAGCCTGCGGATTCCGGTCAAGTACCTGGCCAACCTGCTGACGGCTGGCGATGAGAAACCGATCGTCCGCGCACTCAAGCGGATCATGGCCATGCGGCTGTACAAGCGGGCGGAAACGGTGGAAGGCAAGGAAGACCTGCGGGCTCTTCAGGAAGCCGGGCTGACCAAGGCTCAGGCCGATGAAATGTACCGTTACCTGGCCATTGCCAACTACGAGGACCGCTTCGTGATTCCCACCAGCCATCGCGAGCTGGCGAAGGAAGCCTTCCCTGACGCGACCGC
>JAWWAM010000604.1:0-1820 GCA_033721715.1 Marinobacter sp. | reverse complement strand
GTATCGATAACAGTGACCACGTTGCCCCGCAGGTTGATGATGCCCAGAACATAATCCGGAGCACCCGGAACCGGCGCGATTTCGGTGTACCGCAACACTTCCTGGATCTGCATGACATCAATGCCATAGGTTTCGTCATCCAGCCTGAAGGTTACATACTGCAGTACCTGATCATCCTGGGCCTGATTTTTCTGTCCGCTCGGGGATGCCATAGCCTTGTGTCTCCTGTGGGCCGCCCCTGCGGGCAACCTGATCGTCAAAAAGTCATCATCAGTGCCCAATACTATAGTTAAGGGCACAAACCGTGCCAGCACTGCACGGTTTCATTCAGTAACCGGAGTTGTTTAACAGCTCCTAGCTAATGTCAAGGTGTTGTTCGCGCTCCGCCCGCACCAGCAGGTCCGCCATGGTTTTAACATCAATCAGCGCGCACATGTGGTCAATCACAGTTCCCGCCAGCCAGGGCCGCTTACTGCGGCCGGTCCGCCAGCGAACTTCGTCCGGTTTCAGGGTAAAGGACTGGGCCACGTCGTCGCAGGCCAACCCCCACTCGCTGCTGTCGAGCCGTATAACGAAGCGGTAGTTATCCCTGGCATCGGCTGGCGCACGGCCGGCCATGATCCACTCTGCCGTGTCCACCACCCGGAGGTTATGGTCACGGTCCGGGCGCATTCCCATATACCAGCGGGGGCTGCCGGGAATCGGCTTCACCGGTTCCTCGATGCGGTGTATGGCCCCCAGCAGGACCAGAGGCACCGCCAGCTGCAGGCCGGCGACCGTAAAAATCAGGCATTCGAATGGCTTGTCGGACCATTCCGGCCGGCCTGGGGGTTCCCACGCCGGGGGCGACGGAATGTCGGCGGCCATTTCAGTTTCTGGCTCAGGGTTTTCAACGTCCGGCGCCTTATCCACCGCCGGGGCCACAGGCTCCGGTTTTTCGATCTCCACTGCCGGGACCGACCTGGCCACAACAGGCGCTGGCCTCGGCGCCACACGGGCACGCTCGCGAACGACCGGTTTCGGCGGCGCCGGTTCCGGTTCATCCTGCCAGGCGGTATCCGTTGCCGTATGCAGCAATTCATCCAGGTAGCTGGCAATGGCCGAGCCTGGATCAGCTACCTGTGTCAATTTCTTGTCAGGCATACCGGCGCTCCGCCTTAGAGCCCGTCATTTCCTGCAAGTCGCTTAACAGTCGTACGTAGGCCCTTACCCCATGGGTCCCCTTATCCAGTGCAGACGGCGTGATGCCGGCCTGACTGGCATCGCGGAATTTGGTATCCACCGGGATGGCAAAGCGCCAGAGCGAATCGGCATGGTTTTTCCGCAACTGGTTGAGGCTCTTTACAGAGGCCTGGGTCCGCCGGTCAAACAGCGTTGGTACAATGGTGTAGGAAAGCTGGTTTTTCTGGGAGCGCATGATCATGGTGAGTGTGTGCAGCATGCGCTCCAGGCCTTTTATAGCGAGGAATTCAGTCTGTACCGGGATAACCAGGTGCTGCGCAGCTGCCAGGGCATTCACCATCAGTACGCCCAGGGACGGCGTGTTATCCAGCAGAACATAATCGAAATCGTCCCACAACTGGGCCAGGGCGCGGGATATGATGAGCCCCATGCCCTCGACACCGATCATCCGCCGCTCAAGGGTCGCGAGCGCGGTGCTGGCCGGCAGCAGGGAGAGCCCCGGGCAACTGGTTTCGGTGATCAACTGGGCAGGCAAGCCTTCAGGTACCTTACCCTGATGCTGGAACAGGTCGAACACGCTGTGGGCGATGGTGTCAGGATCATATCCGAACCAACTGGTCAGTGACCCATGGGGATCC
>JAWWAM010000603.1:0-1822 GCA_033721715.1 Marinobacter sp. | reverse complement strand
GTTGTCACGCGCAACCACCAGCCCCAGCACCGGTGTTTGTACCCGCCCTACGGAATAGACGCCCTGTTCGCCCTGCTGTTGATAAGAGAGGGTGTAGAATCGCGTGAGGTTGATGCCGTACAACCAGTCTGCGCGCTGGCGTGCCAGTGCGGAATGGGACAGGCGGCGGAATTCATGGTTGTCCTTCGGTGCATCGATGGCCTTTGCCACGGCCGCCGGGGTCAGGTCGTTGATGAGGATCCGTTGCACCGGGCAAGTGGCGCCCACATAACGGATCACTTCGTCCACCAGTAATTGGCCTTCCCGGTCCGGGTCGCCGGCGTGAATGATGGTGTCTGCCTTGCGAATCAATGACTCCAGCACTTTCAGTTGCTGGCGCACAGTGTCTTTGGGCGTTACCTCCCAGCGCCCGGGAAACAGGGGCAGGTCCTCCTGGCGCCATTTCTTCCAGCGTGGGTCATACTGTGCAGGTTCTGCCGGCTCCAGCAGGTGGCCGATGCACCAGCTGACGGTGCAGGCGCTGCTTCCTTCACCACAACGAATCCAGCCCGTACCCTTTTGATGGGGGGCAGGAAGAGCCGCAGCGATAGCCCGGCCCAGGCTTGGTTTTTCAGCAATATAAAGGCGCATAAGTCGGAAGCAATTTTCAGGTGGGGAAGGAAGATGGCGCTTTGCCCCGATCCTGTCAAGGTAACACAGCGCTACGTGTAGTAGACTGTTCCGTAACACATTCAATCAGGAGCAGGCCTGTTTATGTCTTTACAACAAGCCATTGAGCAAAAGCTCACCAACGCGTTTGACAGCCACCACCTCATGGTTGAAAACGAGAGCCATAAACATAACGTGCCACCCAATTCTGAAACCCACTTCAAGGTGACCCTGGTGGCCCCGGAGTTTGAGGGGCAGGGTAAAGTGAAGCGGCATCAGTCCATCTATCGCGTGCTGGCGGGTGAAATGGCCGGTGGCGTTCACGCTCTGGCGCTTCACGTCTACTCGCCGAAGGAGTGGGAGGCGACCGGTCAGGCAGCGCCTGAGTCCCCCAACTGCATGGGTGGCTCGAAGAAGGATCCCGCATTTGTATCCGGGGGTGACCAATGAGCCAGTTTTTCCAGATTCATCCCGTAACGCCCCAGAAACGTCTCATCAACCAGGCGGTTGATATCCTGCGGCGGGGTGGCGTGATTGTGTACCCCACGGATTCGGCCTACGCCATTGGCTGTCAGTTGGATGACAAGCAGGCAGCAGACCGTATCAAGCGTATTCGCAAGCTGGACGACAAACACAACTTCACGCTGATGTGCCGGGATCTTTCGGATATTGGCGTGTTCGCGAAAGTAGATAACACCCACTTCCGTTTGCTCAAGACGTTTACCCCGGGGCCCTATACCTTCATTCTGGACGCCACCAGCGAGGTGCCGCGGCGTCTGTTGCACCCCAAGCGGAAAACCATTGGTATGCGGGTGCCAGACAACGCCATTGTGCAGGCGCTGCTGGAAGAGTTGGGTGAACCCATCATGAGCAGCACGTTGATACTGCCGGACCAGGAAGACCCGATGACGGAACCGGAAGAGATTCGAGATGCCCTGGAGCACGAACTGGATCTGATCATCGATGGCGGTTTTTGTGGGCTTGAGGCAACCACCGTGGTGAACATGACGGGCCCGGCGCCGGAAGTGACCCGTGTTGGTAAAGGTGACCCTGAGCCTTTCCGGATTTAACCGGTTCAGGCCCGGGTATTCAGGCTGAGGGCGAAGTCCTTGCGGTCTGGATAGCCGGCCGTCTGGTCGGTATTGATGGTACGGCGCATGCTGTCATATCGGTG
>JAWWAM010000602.1:0-1866 GCA_033721715.1 Marinobacter sp. | reverse complement strand
GTTTACACCCTCAATACGCGCTTCGGCGGGGATCTTTCCCGCTCCCAAAGCTGGCAGGCAGGCCTGTCATACCTGAACAACCGGCAGATCCATGGCGAGCATGGTGATGACCACGAGGATGATCATGACGGACATGATCATGGAGACCATGGCCATGGTGCCGCTTACACCGGCGAAAACCTCTACCTGGCCGACCTGGTGTGGAAATGGGCCCCGGGCGGCAATAACCGCCAGCAGCAACTGACACTCAGTGGCGAGTACCTGTACGCCGATGACCTGAACGAGTACGCCAGGTCAGACGATGTTCACGAGGGCTGGTATGCGTCAGCCGTTTACCAGTTCGCACCCCAATGGTCCGTCGGTACCCGTTACGGTCAGGTGGAGCTGAAAGAAACCCACGGCGACCACTTCCACGACCAGGAACTGAAAGAAACGGATGTCATGCTGGCCTGGTCCCACTCGCACTTCTCGACGGTGCGTCTGCAATACACCCGTCAGGAAGCCGACGGGTTTGAGAAAGCGGACAATACCGTGATGCTGCAGTACGTGATGAGTTTCGGAGCCCACGGTGCCCATGGATTTTAAACAACTCGTCACAGCAACCCTGCTTGGGCTGGCAGTTATGCCGACCCAGGCGGCGCTGAGCGTCTTTGCCTGTGAACCGGAATGGGCGGACCTGGTCAGGGCTCTGGTTCCGGACGCTGACATACATACCGCGACCATTGCAGGGCAGGATCCGCATTACATCGAAGCCAGGCCCAGTCTGATTGCAGCCATGCGACGTGCAGACATGGCCGTATGCACCGGCGCTTCCCTGGAAGCCGGCTGGCTGCCGGCTCTGATCAGCCGGGCCTCCAACCGGGACATCCAGTCGGGAAAACCGGGCCTGTTCTTCGCCGCGGAGCAGGTGCCCCTGCACCAGCCACACGAGCATGTGGACCGCAGTATGGGCGACGTCCATCCCGAGGGTGACCCGCACATCCACCTGGATCCGGACCGGGTAGCTGCAATTGTCGATGCGCTGGCGGATCGGCTCGTGGCACTCGCGCCTGATGATAAACACGGTGTCCGCCTGCGGCAGAGGCAATGGCAGGTGCGCTGGAATCTGGAAACCGCCCGATGGCGTCAAGCCACAGAAAACCTGGAAGGTATGTCCGTGGCCGTGCAACATTCTACGTTCAGTTACCTGCTTCGCTGGCTGGGTGTGGAATCGGCGATCGACCTGGAACCAAAACCGGGCCTGCCTCCCAGCGCTTCGCATTTGAGCGACGTACTTTCCGACCCGAATCTGGCAAAGCCAAAGCTCATATTGATCTCCACCTATCAGGATAAACGGCCGGCGCAGTGGCTTGCGAATCAGACGGGACTTCCCGTCGAGGTTCTGCCAAGTACCGTGACAGGGCAACCGGAAACGGACAGTCTGGCAAAGCTGATCAGTCACATTATTAACCGCCTGGTGCAGCATCAAAAGGCGGCAGACCATGGCTGACTGGCTCTGGCTACTGACGCCGTTTGGGGCGAGCCTGCTGGTGACCGTTAGCCTGGTGCCGCTAGGGCACCATGTGCTGGCGCGGGGCGTGGTGTTTGCAGACCTCGCCATCGCCCAATGGGCGGCACTGGGTTCCCTGGTGGGGTTGTCGCTGATGCCGCTCCACACCATCGCGGGGATCCCGGTCAGCGGTTTGTTGTTTGCACTATTGGCAGTGGGACTGGTCTCCCTCATCGTGAAGCTGGTGCCCGATTATCGAGAAGCGATGATCGGCACTCTCTATGTGCTTGGGGCCAGTCTCGCCACTCTGGTGGTAAGCAATGACCCTCACGGGGCGCAGCAACTGGCCAGAACGCTCAATGGTGATCTGTTGTGGG
>JAWWAM010000601.1:0-1875 GCA_033721715.1 Marinobacter sp. | reverse complement strand
TGCTCGATGGCTTTTACGCCATGAGGCGTGCGCAGGGTAATTTCCAGAACGCGAATGCCGCCGTCAACCAATGCCTGGCACAAAGGCAGCGCCTGGTCCGGATGGTTAATGGTGATCACCGGAACCAGGGGCGAAGCGCTCAGCACCGAGCGAACCCGCTCGCGGTGAAAGTCAGACAATTGGTTCATAATCTTCTCCGGTAAAAACAATTCATTGGCCGAAAGCGATCAGGCGCTCCAGAAAACCTGCAGACCGGGCTTGAGGAAGGCGCGGATGGGCATTTCCCTCACCTGTTCGATGTCACTGCAGGCTGCCTGCAGTGTCTTCAGCTTGTCGTCGCCTTTCAGGTGCAACGCTGTAAAACCGGCCTGGCTCAATGCCCGCAATGTCAGCGTGATTCGTTCCTGGGGCTGAGAAGGCGGCGTCATCGGTGAAACGACGGCCGGCGATTCGGTGTCCAACGCCTGATCCAGCTCAGGCGCATCCGGAAACAGCGAGGCCGTATGGCCGTCGTTGCCCATACCCAAAATCAGCACATCCAGTGGCAAATGAAGATCAGCGAGCGCCGCTTCCACCGCAGCCAGACCCTCAGCCGGGCTCTTGCCGGGCTGCTTCAGAGGCAGGTATCTGGCTTCAGAAGCGGGGCCCTGCAGCAGGTTCTCTCTCACCAGCCGGGTATTGCTGGCCTCGTCGTCTTCCGGCACCCAGCGCTCGTCCGCCAGCAGCACATCAATTCTTGCCCAGTCCAGAGGCTTCTCCCGCAATGCTTCGAAAAACGGCAAGGGCGTTGAGCCACCGGAAACCACAAGGCTGGCCCTTGGCGCAATCAACAGTCGTTCCGCAAGGTGATTGGCGACCGCCTCCGCCAGAGCAACCGCGGCGTTCTCGGGGGTATCGAAAAAATACGCGTCCACCGCTTCCGGCAGGTTCAGGTCATGCATCTTCATACCAGCTCCTCCCATCCCGGGTTATCATGGCGATCGAGGCTACCGGCCCCCAGGTCCCCGCAGCGTAACGCTTTGGCGGTATACCGCTGTCCTCCCAGTTACGCATGATCTGGTCGACCCACTGCCAGGCGTGCTCAACTTCGTCGCGGCGCACAAACAGGTACTGGTTGCCCTTCATTACCTCCCACAACAGACGCTCATAGGCGTCGGGGATGCGATCGGTCTCGAAGGTTTCCGAGAAGGTCAGCTCCAGCGGCCCCTGGCGCAGCCGCATGCCCTTGTCCAGTCCCTGATCCTTGGTGAGGATTTGCAGGGACATACCTTCGTCAGGCTGCAAACGTATGATGAGCTTGTTGTTCGCAAGGTGTTTCTGATCCGGGTCAAAGATGTAGTGCGGTGCGGGCTTGAAGTGGATAATAATCTGCGACAGCTTCTCCGGAAGGCGCTTGCCGGTACGGATATAGAACGGCACCCCGGACCAGCGCCAGTTATCAATTTCGGCTTTCAGGGCAACGAAGGTTTCAGTCTTGCTTCCCTTGATCGCCCCCTCTTCTTCCAGGTAACCGGGCACCGGCTTGCCACAACTGGTACCCGCGGTGTACTGGCCGCGCACCACGTGCGTATCCATCAGGTCCGGCGTTATCCGGCGCATGGCCTTCAGCACTTTCACCTTCTCGTTGCGGATACTGTCCGCAGAAAGATCCGAAGGCGGATCCATGGCGATGAGGCATAACAGCTGCAGGAGGTGATTCTGGACCATGTCGCGAACCTGACCTGCCTTGTCAAAATAGCCCCACCGGCCCTCGATACCCACACTCTCGGCCACTGAGATTTCCACATGGGAAATGTGGTTCTGGTCCCACTGGGAGGCGAACAGGTTATTGGCAAAACGCAGGGCAATCAGATTCTGTACCGTTTCCTTGCCCAG
>JAWWAM010000600.1:0-1877 GCA_033721715.1 Marinobacter sp. | reverse complement strand
CGGTGATGGCATAAAGACCTGGCCGAAGGCCCTTGGATGTGGCGCCGGCACTCAATTTTCCCATGGGATGCCCCGGTCTGGTACAGGTTGCCCCTTACCGACTTTCAGAGCGTGCCGTATAGCCCTCAGCACATAATTCTGCGCCTGTGCAATGGACGCGCGGGCTGAAAGCCCGGAAGCTCTGCCGGCAGCAATGGAGGCTGCCAGGGTGCAGCCGGTACCATGGTATTCGCCGCCTATCCGCTCGATGTAGAAATGCAGGGGCTCCTGGTCGCGGTAATACAGCGAGTTGATGATTTCGGTGCCTTCGCCATGACCGCCGGTTGCCAGCACCGACTCACAGCCGGCTTCCAGAAGGTTGTGGGCGGCCCGGGCCTCGTCTTCGTCATCGCCAAGCAAGGCCAGCTCAATACCGTTTGGGGTAATGATTTCTGCGTGCCGGAACAGGCGCTCCTTCATCCGGACAATCAGAGCCTCATCCGCCAGGTCACCACCACCGGCGGCCTTTATAACCGGGTCTGTAATCAGTGGAATGTCGGGATGGTCAGACAGAAAATCCACCAGTACATCCACCACAGCAGCATTGCCGAGTGCCCCGGTTTTTATGGCATGGATGGGGGCGTCGGCCGCCAGGCACACGAGCTGCTGGCGGATAATCTCCGGGTCTGTCGCGGTGGCATTGTAGACATTCCGGGTGTCCTGCACGGTCAGGCAGGAAAGCACAGGCAAGGGATGGCAGCCCAGTGCGGTAACGGCCTGGATGTCTGCCTGAACCCCGGCTCCCCCTGAGGGGTCAAGGCCGGAAACAATCAGGACATGAGGGCGGCTATGCAGTTTGATGGTCAGGCTCCTCAGAATGGTTTAACAACAGCGAGAATAACAACGGCCACCAGCACCAGAACCGGTATCTCGTTGAACCAGCGATAGAATATGTGGCTACGGGTGTTGTTGTCATCGCGGAACACTTTCACCAGGTGGCCGCAGTAGAAATGGTACCCAATTAACAGAACCACCAGTAGCAATTTGGCATGCAGCCAGCCCTGGCTTATGTAACCCTGAACATTGTAACCGATGAGCCAGAGCCCAAAAATGACCGTTGCTACCATGGATGGGGTGGTGATCCCCCGATAGAGTTTGCGCTCCATAATCTTGAAGCGTTCCCGCCCGGGCTGGTCTTCACATGCCGCGTGGTAGACAAACAGCCGGGGCAGATAAAAAATGCCGGCGAACCAGCACACTATTGAAATAATATGCAGGGCTTTGACCCAAAGCATTGGTTAACTCCGTCGGTATTGGTAGTAGCTTTCGATATCGGATTTCAGTACCACGCCGTAGACGCGCTGAATCATCGGGGCAACGTGGCGCTGAACATAAAGGGCCTCTACGCTGGTGTGCTCAAACTCGTTCAGTGCCTCTTCCAGCGTGGCCTGGTATTGCACTGGGGCAATATCCCGGCGATTCGCGGGAATGTCCATAAGGTCCACCTGTTCCGGAGCTGCCTCTTCGTCGTCGTGCTCACGGCTGGCCGAGGGTTTGGTATCTTCCAGGTAGCGGGCGAGATCCACGGCAGGCAGAAGGGCGGTGGGTCCGTTACTGCCTTCCACTACCAGCCACTTGGGCTCGGATTTCAGAATTTTGCCAGCCTCTTCCCTGGAGAGAAAGCGTTCGGTGCGAAGAATGCTCCGGTCCATGATGGCCCCAACGGAAACCCGCCGCAGTGCCTGGATCACCGGGGAGTTCTGGTAGCTCAGCCCCTGGCTTTTGAGAATGGTCAGGAACAGCGATTTCTTGCCAAAAGCCTCGCTGGTCACCAGACTCGCCGTGGTAATGACCAACATGCCCGGCAGGATGATGTTCGGGTTCCTGGTCAGCTCCAT
>JAWWAM010000599.1:0-1878 GCA_033721715.1 Marinobacter sp. | reverse complement strand
GCCGAGCCTCCCGAGTTCAGGGCGGTGTAAATGCCGCGAAGATCCAGCCTCAGGCGCAGTTGTTCGGTCAGGAAAAACTGATAGCCGCCACCGAGCGACAGCGCTGCCCGGTGGTGGCTCTCGTATCTTGAGTCGTCCGGTTCCAGGCGGGTAACGCCCAGCACGCCGGAGACAAACCCTCCGTAGCTTTTCCCGCCCGGAAAATAGAGCCCCCCGAACTGGAGTTGGTAGATCGTAAGATCAATGGACTCGATGCCCGGGGCAAACAGGCCGTTGTCCAGCCTGGCGGAGGTGCTTTGCCGGCTGAAATAAACTTCCCCCTGCTTGCCCGGTTCGGCCAGGTCAAAATTGAGTGCCAGCCCCTGGCTCGTTGAATCCCGGAAGTGGATCTGATCGTCGGCGCTGGCCCCGGCAGTCTCTATATCCACCGAACTGCTCATGCGAAAGCCTGCAAACGGCGACAAGCCAACCTCTGCCACCGCCGGCGCTGGCAGGGTAAGGGCGAATATAACCGTTGTGAGGGTTCGGAGGTTCATGCATGCCCGCTCTGGATGGCTGGTTGCTGGCAAAATCCTGTGCAATGGTGTAACCATTATGGATTCTGCAGGCCCTGGTGAACCTATTTTGACAGAACTTTTGCTGGAAAACGTCAGTGTTGGCGCCCTGAGTGAAGTGTCACTGGTGGTGCCTGCCGGACAGATCGTTTGCCTGTCCGGACCCTCCGGCAGTGGCAAAAGTCGCCTGCTGAGGGCAGTGGCCGATCTGGAACCTCATGGTGGTGGCATTTCTCTGGGGGGCGCCCGTCAGCAAGACATGCCTGCCCACCAGTGGCGGAGCCGGGTGGTGATGGTGCCGGCAGACAGCCAGTGGTGGTTTGATGAGGTGGGAGGGCATTTCCCAGAGGATGCCGGTTCGCGACTGCCGTCGGCGCTGGGCTTCCCGTCCGAGGTGATGGGCTGGTCGGTTAGTCGGCTTTCCTCCGGCGAGCGTCAGCGGCTGGCCCTCTGGCGGGCGCTCTCTCTGCAGCCGGAGGCTCTGTTACTGGACGAGCCGACTGCCAATCTGGATGGCAGCAGCACGGAAACCCTGGAAACCTGGTTGCTTGAGGAGGTTCGGCGGCGGCATATCGCTACCCTTTGGGTCGCCCATGACCCCGGTCAGATTCATCGTGTGGCAGATGCCCACTACCGTATTCACGGAACCAGACTGGAGCCTGTCCATGGAGGTGATTGACCTTGCCTGGTGGAAACTGGGGTTGGCGGCTCTGTTGGTGCTGGCACTGGCCGGGACCGGGTATCTTGCCCGCCTGGGTATTGCCCGCAGTTTGCTGATTGCCGGTACTCGCACTGTCATCCAGTTGGCCTTGATCGGGCTGGTACTGGAAGCCCTGTTTGCTTCCTCTGAATTCTACTGGATTGCCCTTCTTGCCGTGATCATGCTGCTGGTGGCAGGCCGCGAAGTGGTGGCCCGACAGGGCCGCCGATTGCACGGTTGGTGGGCTTTCGGCATTGGTACCGGGGCCATGTTCGTATCTTCTTTTACGGTCACGGTTCTGGCCCTTACGGTGGTCATCGGCCCCAACCCCTGGTACGCCCCCCAATACGCAATCCCGTTGCTGGGCATGATGCTGGGGAATACCATGACCGGCGTCAGTCTGGCCCTGGATCGCCTTAATGAATCGGTCTGGCGGCAACGGACGGTCATTGAAAACCGGCTGATGCTTGGGCAGACCTGGCAGCAGGCGCTGGAGGATATCCGCAGGGATGCCATGCGCAGCGGCATGATGCCGTCGATCAATGCCATGGCGGCGGCCGGCATTGTCAGCCTGCCTGGCATGATGACGGGTCAGATTCTTGCCGGTAGTCCGCCGGCGGTGGC
>JAWWAM010000598.1:0-1880 GCA_033721715.1 Marinobacter sp. | reverse complement strand
GTTGCAATGGCCAGCAACGCAATCGCGCCACAAAGCACCGGTTTCATGCTGCGCTTTTTCTCACCGATGATGATAAAGGGCACCATGGCAAAGAACGACGTCACCATGACCGTCAGGTAGAACCACCAGTGAGAGGACGAAGGCAGGCCCAGCTCGTCCTGGAGCAATGTAGGGAAGACCAGGAAGATTGCCGTCAGCACCAGGTGCAGGGCAAATATTCCGAAATCAAGGCGTACCAGGCGGCCATCTGCAAGCACTTTACCCAACATCGCCCGGGCTGGATGGGTATCGGCACTGGATTTGTGCTCGTGGGGTGTCGGCACCAGGCGACTGACAATCACCATTGCCACCACGGCCAGCGCAGCCGTGGTATAAAAGATACCGGACAGGCCAAAAGCCGAGCCCAGCAATGGGCCCAACACCAGCGAGACGGAGAACGACAGACCGATGGAAATGCCGATGGTCGCCATGGCCTTGGTCCGTTCTTCCTCGCGGGTCAGGTCACTGAGCAGGGCCATCAGTACACTGGCGATCGCTCCCGCGCCCTGAAGAATCCGACCCGCAATCACAACGTATATGGAGTCTGTGGCTGCCGCCAGCAGACTACCCGCAGCAAACAGCACCAGGCCAATATAGATCATTCGTTTGCGGCCCACACGGTCCGACAGCATGCCGAACGGAATCTGCAGCAGCGCCTGGCTCAGACCGTAGGCGCCAATGGCAAGGCCTATCAGTGCGGGGGTTGCACCCTGCAAGTCGCTACCGAGAAGGACGAACACGGGCATAACCATGAAGAGCCCGAGCATCCTCATGGCATACACCGATGCCAGCGCCGCGACGGAGCGTCTTTCCAATGAATTCATGCGGTGCCTGACTGGTAAGGGTTTCGGAAACATGGGTTCAGAAGGGGAGCCTGCCCTTCGCAAATCGCTGCGCATTGTAACAGAACGCACCCGGGCAAGGCATATTGCATTTAGATGGCTAAAAGCGTTCCGGGCTTGGCCGGCCGGGGGCCAAACACGGTATAATTTCTGTTTTTTCCGACAGCGAGGTGTTATGGACCATATCCAGATCAAAGGGGCACGCACCCACAATCTGAAAAACATTGACCTGGATATGCCGAGGGACAAGCTGATCGTGATCACCGGCCTCTCCGGCTCCGGGAAGTCATCCCTTGCGTTCGACACGCTCTATGCCGAAGGCCAGCGCCGCTACGTGGAGTCTCTGTCCACCTATGCTCGCCAGTTCCTGTCGATGATGGAAAAGCCCGATGTAGACCATATTGAGGGACTGTCGCCGGCCATTTCCATTGAGCAGAAGAGCACCTCCCACAACCCTCGCTCCACCGTCGGCACCATCACTGAAATCTACGATTACCTGCGCCTGCTGTTTGCCCGGGCCGGTGAGCCGCGTTGCCCGGACCACGACCTGCCACTTGAAGCCCAGACCGTCAGTCAGATGGTGGATCAGGTTCTGGCCATGCCCGAGGACAGCAAACTGATGATCCTTGCGCCGGTCATCCGGGACCGCAAGGGTGAACACCAGAATGTGTTCGACACCATGCGAAGCCAGGGCTTCATTCGCCTGCGAGTCGACGGCCGGGTTTACGATATCGATGACCTCCCTTCGCTGGACAAGAAACGCAAACACCAGATTGACGTGGTCGTGGACCGCTTCAAGGTCAAGCCGGGGCTTGAACAACGGCTGGCAGAAAGCTTTGAAACCGCCCTTGGCCTGGCCGACGGCATCGCCCTGGTCGCCCCCATGGATAATGAAGGAGAAGAGCACACCTTTTCTGCCCGCTACGCCTGTAACCTGTGCGGGTATGCCATCAGTGAACTGGAACCGCGACTGTTCTCCTTCAACAATCCCGCCGGTGC
>JAWWAM010000597.1:0-1883 GCA_033721715.1 Marinobacter sp. | reverse complement strand
CGCCGCAAGGGGTTTTTCCAGTTGGGCGTGGAAGTCTATGGTGGCGTGTTGCTGAACCCCTGGTTTGATCGCGACCTGTCCCTGGCTGGCCGGGTTACCTACGTGGACGATTCCGGCCGAGTGAAAGATGCACTGGTGGATTTCCACAAACCCGTGGCCTATATCCCCAGCCTGGCCATTCACCTGGACCGGGAGGCCAACAGCAACCGCACGGTTAACCCGCAAACAGATCTCCCGCCTGTTCTGATGCAGGTGCCAGAGGATGACACCACCCGCTTCGCCGATCTGCTGACCGACCAGCTCGTCCGGGAGCAGCCGGATATCAGTGTCCGCAAGATCCTGGGTTATGAATTGGGTTTCTACGATGCCCAGCCGGCATCGATCGTCGGGCTGCGTGGAGACTTTATTGCCTCGGCAAGGCTGGACAATCTGCTGAGTTGCTACATCGGGCTGCAGGCGCTGGTTGAGTCGTCAGGGGAGGAGCCTTCCCTGCTGGTGTGCAATGACCATGAGGAAGTGGGCAGCATGTCTGCAGAGGGCGCCCAGGGGCCATTTCTGTCTGCGGTGCTGGACCGCTGGTGTGGCGCTGGGCGGTCACGTGCGCTTGCCCGCTCAATGATGATCTCGGCGGACAATGCCCACGGGATTCACCCCAACTATATGGACCGGCATGATGAGAATCATGGGCCTATCCTGAACCAGGGGCCGGTGATCAAGGTCAACCACAACCAGCGTTACGCGACTAACAGCCGCTCGGCGGCACTGTATCGCCACATCAGTGACGAACTGGACCTGCCATACCAGACCTTTGTAGTGCGTAGTGATATGGGATGTGGCAGCACGATAGGCCCTTTGACCGCCGGCAACCTCGGCGTAACCACGCTGGATATAGGTGTGCCGCAGTTTGGCATGCATTCGATTCGGGAACTGGCTGGAACCAGGGACGGTGTAATGCTGTTCAGGGTATTGCGGGAGTTCCTGCAGCGACGGGAGGTGCTGTAAGTGGCTCCCCGAGCTGGGCTCGAACCAGCGACAAACGGATTAACAGTCCGTTGCTCTACCAACTGAGCTATCGGGGAACAAAGTCGGAATGGCGCGCATGATAGGCACTTTCCCCGGTGGCGTCAAGCCCATGAATTGAAAGGTTAAATTTTGTACTACCACTTTCTGGACTACAGACCACCGCCCTGGTTGCGTAACGGCCATATCCAGTCGGTCTGGCCGACGCTGTTTCGCAAGGTAACGTTAGCAGCGCCGGTGCGGGAGGTTTTGCCCACCGAGGACAACGACGAGCTGCATCTGGACTGGTACCGCCAGGGCAGTGAACGGCTGGCGGTATTATCCCACGGTCTGGAAGGCCATAGTCGACGCCCTTACATGCAAGGTCTTGCTCGCGCGCTGTTCAATGACGGCTGGGACGTGTTGACCTGGAATTTCCGCTCCTGCGGCGGCGTGATGAACCATCAGCCCCGCTTCTATCACAGCGGAGCAACGGCCGATCTCGACAGGGTAGTGAAGCACGGGCTTGGAAACGGGTATAAAGCCGCGTTTCTCTCTGGTTTCAGCATGGGTGGGAACTTGACCCTGCTGTACCTTGGCCAGCAGTCGGAGCAGGTGGACAGCCGCATCTGCGGTGCCATTACCTATTCCGTACCCTGTGACCTTGCCGGCAGCGCGGATACGCTGGCGCTGCCCAGTCGGCGCATCTACATGCGTCGCTTCCTGCGGGACCTGCGGGTGAAGATGGAAGAGAAATCGAAGCGGTTTCCGGACCTCATTGATATTGACGGCTTTGATAAGATTCGCACTTTCCATGAGTTTGATGATCGCTATACGGCGCCGTTGCACGGTTTCCGGGACGCCCGGGACTATTGGGAAAACTG
>JAWWAM010000596.1:0-1887 GCA_033721715.1 Marinobacter sp. | reverse complement strand
GGCGCGCTTCAACTGGCCCTCGTAACGGCGCCGCAGGGCGTCTTCAATACCTTCATCGTCGGTACCGTTCAGGCGCTGAGCGAGTACTGCGTTCTTGATTCTCTTGATCCACAGTGCGTCCAGGGCTTCCTTGTCGGCTTCCCATTCGGCTTCGGACCGATCCAGCAGAATGCTTTCTTCGGCCTCAAAGTCGAGTTTGTCGATACCGTTGTCGATGACACCCAGGGCGAACTCAAGGCGTTGGATAATGCGTTGCTGCACCAGGTTATAGATGTCGAATCCAGGCTGAAGCTGGCCGGTTTTCAGGGCCGAGCCAAGTCCCAGGCGAACGGCATTAAATTTCTCGATGTCCTTTTTCGTCAGGTAGATGCGCTGACCGTCCAGGTATTCCAGGTAGGCATCAAACACATCTCCGGAGAGGGCGTCGTTAATGCTCATGTCGCGGAAATGGGTAAACTGCAATTGCCGGGCGATCAGGATGTTCGCCCTGGCTTGTTCTACCGTAGGCGATACGGGCTCGTAGGCCTTGTCGGTATCCACTTTCGCTGATACAGGCAGAGAGAGTGCCAGCGCCAGCGTCAGGATGGCTGCCTGTTTGCCGGCTTTGCCGGAGTTGCTGCAACGGTTGAAAAATCGTTCCGCGATGCTCATAAGCTTGTGTACCTGACGGTGGTTGGCGATACAAAGATCAGCGGAAGGGGCTTTAGTGCAGCGACCGCTGTTGAAGGCCATACGCATTCTGGATATCGCCGGATTGGCTCATAATTTTATTGTAGGCAAGCGCAGGTGCGGTTGCCATAGCGTTGAAGTATCGGTTCGTGACAATCTGTCCATGAAGTGGGCAGGTAAGTAAGCGGGAAAGCGTCCCAGTCGGGCGGAAAGCCTTGCCGGAGTATACAGGTCTCCGGCAAGGAAAGGCGGGTGTTAGCTGAAGGTTGTGTTGGATTCGGCTTTTTCCAGCAACAGAGCCGGAGGGGAGAAGCGGTCACCAAAACGCTCCGCGAGATTTTTTGCGCGTTCTGCGAAGGCTCTCACACCGTATTGATTGATGAATTGAATGGCACCGCCGGTCCAGGGTGCAAAGCCGATCCCGAAAATGCTGCCAATATTGGCGTCTTCAACCGTCCTCAGCACGCCTTCCTCCAGACAGCGCACGGTTTCGATAGCCTGAATGAACAGTATGCGGTCCTTCAGATCCTGCAACTCGGTTGCCCGGGCCTTTTCCTGATTCACAAACAGTGTTTCAAGCTCTGGCCACAGGTATTTCCTGCCAGAATCGGGATAGTCGTAGAAGCCGGCGCCCGCAGCCTTGCCCTTGCGGTTGTGACGGGTAACCATCTGGTCGATCACCGCCTCGGCGGGGTGGGCATTCCAGGTTTTACCGGCGGCTTCCGTGTCTTTCCTGCTCTGGTCACGGATGTGCTGCATCAGCGTCATGCTGACCTCGTCGGAAATGGCCAGCGGGCCCACCGGCATTCCGGCCAGCACTCCGGCGTTCTCGATACTGGCCGGGTGAATACCCTCGCCAAGCATCGCGATGCCTTCGTTGACAAAGGTACCGAACACGCGGGAGGTGAAAAAGCCACGGCTGTCGTTCACCACGATGGGGATCTTGCCGATCTGCTGCACGTAGTCAAAGGCCCGGGCAAGCGTCTCATCCGAGGTTTTGGTCCCCACGATGATTTCCACCAGCTGCATCTTGTCCACCGGAGAGAAGAAGTGTAGGCCAATGAAGTTGTCCGGCGCTGCTGAGGCCTCCGCCAGTTGCGTGATGGGAATGGTGGATGTGTTTGACGCAAATATGCCGTTCTTGACCAGCCTGGCTTCCGCTTCCTGAGTCACTTTCGCTTTCAGCTCGCTGTCCTCGAAAACGGCTTCGATGACGAG
>JAWWAM010000595.1:0-1894 GCA_033721715.1 Marinobacter sp. | reverse complement strand
GTGGCGCAAACTGGTTGAAGATGTGGGCGAGCTTGCCGGCACCAGCCGCTCACGAATACACACCCGGTTCATGGAGGCGGGCCAGAAGCTTACGCCCGCTGACAGGCCTTCTGACCTGCCCAGACGTATTGTGGTTTTCGGCGTTTCTTCGCTACCGAAACAAGCGTTGGAAGCGCTATCGATTCTCAGTCGGGTGAGCCAGGTCGTGCTGTGCGTCCACAACCCCAGCGAATTCTACTGGGCTGACATTATCAGCGACCGTGACTTGCTCAACGCTGATCGCAAAAGAGGGCTGGCACATCCAAAACTGGCACAGCTGACCGAGCCTGAGGACCTGCACCAGCACGCCAACCCTCTTCTGGCGGCGTGGGGCAAACAGGGGCGGGACTACATCCGCCTGCTGGATGAGTTTGATAACCCGGAGAGCTACCAGGACCGTATTACCACGCCGGACGGCCGCATCGACATCTTCACGCCCCACGGCAGCGCCGAAGACCCGTTGCTCCTGCACCAGATCCAGAACGACATTCGCACACTCACGTCCCAACAGGAGATGCTGGGGCAGGGGCGCGCTCTTGATCCGTTCCGGGATGATTCCGTGGTGTTCCACAATGCCCACAGTCCCCAGCGGGAAGTGGAAATTCTCCATGACCAGTTACTGGCCGCATTCAACAGCAACCCGGAACTGCGGCCCAGGGATGTGATTGTCATGGTGCCGGATGTGGATACCTACGCACCCCATATCCAGGCCGTGTTTGGTCGCTATCCATCGTCCTCCCGCCGCTACATTCCGTTTACCATTTCCGACCAGGGCCAGCGTCACCGCCAGCCGGTGCTGATTGCGCTGGATACCCTGATGGCGCTGCCTGAAAGCCGCTTTGGTGTCAGCGAGATCATCAGCCTGCTGGAAGTGCCGGCTGTCAGGAGCCGGTTCGGTATTGCCGAAGGCGACCTGCCCCTGGTGCGCCAGTGGGTGGAGGGCGCCAATATTCGCTGGGGGCTGCACAGTGAGCATCGCAGTAGCCTTGACCTGCCTGATGGTCTTGAACGCAACACCTGGCAGGCTGGCTTGCGGCGGATGTTGCTGGGATACGGCACCGGTCGCGATGCCCCCTGGCAGGGCATTGAGCCCTATGAGGAGATTGGTGGCTTGCAGGCCGCCGTGGCAGGCAATCTTTGTCGCTTTATCGACCGCCTTGAAGAGCTCTGGCACGAACTGAGGGCTACCGCGACCCCGTCAGGCTGGCTGGATCGGTTGCAGGCAATACTGGAACGTTTCTTCGATGAACTGTCCGACGACGAGCTGCTGCTGGTCAACCGCCTGCGCCGGCAGGCGGAACAGTGGCTTCAGGACTGCGACAGTGCCGGCATGGAGCAGGTGGAGCTGCCCCTCAATATTGTTCGGGAAATCCTGCTGGAAGGTCTGGAAGAAGGCGGCCTCAACCAGCGTTTCCTGGCAGGCAAGGTCAATTTCGCCACCCTGATGCCGATGCGAGCCATCCCCTTCCGGCGCGTCTGCCTGCTGGGGATGAATGACGGCGACTACCCACGCTCCCGTCCACCGGTGGATTTCGATCTGATGGCGCAGGATTACCGCCCCGGGGACCGCTCCCGCCGGGAAGATGACCGCTATCTGTTTCTGGAGGCTCTGGTTTCCGCCAGAGAGCAGCTTTACATCAGTTGGGTGGGGCGCAGCATCCGTGACGACTCGGAGCGACCGCCGTCGGTGCTGGTGAGCCAGCTACGGGATCACCTGGATGCGGTCTGGCAGGTGCGGATTTCAGACAAGCCAGCTTCTGCAGCCCTCACTGTTGAACACCCGCTGCAGCCATTCAGTCGCGAGTACTTTCCGGTGGAAAACCGAGGCACGGGTGCGGAACATTCTGCGGATGTG
>JAWWAM010000594.1:0-1898 GCA_033721715.1 Marinobacter sp. | reverse complement strand
TGATCAAAGCGGTCAGATTTGTTCTCATCAAGCTGACGCAGGGCCAGAACCCGCACTTTTTCCGGCGAGTCCGGGCCGGCAGCCCGCTCGAACCACTCTCGCGCCGCCTCGTCCTGCCCCTTCTCCTGCATGACAAGCCCGAGGTTATAACGGGCCAAAGGAGCATGAGGGGTATCCAGCAGTTCCAGAAAAACAGCTTCAGCAGAATCCTGCTGCCCGAGACGGAAGTAGACAACACCGAGATTATAAAGCAGCGATGGGGTACTGAGACCGTCGGCCCTGGCCTTCTCGAAATGCGTACGGGCAACCGTCAGTTCACCCGCGCCAAATGCCGCCACGCCGGCTTCGAAATCCGGGCTACCAACTGGCTCTTCTGCCACTGAAACGCGGGCCAGAATCATCAGGGCAATAAGAAATGTGGCTAACTTTGAGGGCCGCAAGCCTGACTCCGGAGATGACGATGTAAGGTAAATAAGACCGGGAGTATAGCAAGGGACTATGTGATTCGTCGCAGGGGTGGCACATTACGATGATGACAGGTGCCCGCGTCAGGGTGACTCGGGCTTCTAAGGTCGGTTGGACGCACCAGGAGGGTCTGGCCGCTCGGGCCGGTTGGAGGCGCCGGGAGGGTCCGGCCGCTCGGGCCGCTCAGGTCGCTCGGCGGCACCGGGGGGTTCTGGCCGCTCAGGGCGCCCACGCTGCTCATTCCGTTCGCGGACGTCCTTTGCCCGCTCTGCCGCAGACCGTGCCGCTTCACGCCCCCTGTCCCGGGCCTCGCGGGATTGTTCAAGGCCTCGGTCAGCACCGGGTGTGCCTGCGGGTTTGCCCGATTCGCCGTTACGGCGCTCAAGGGCAACCGGCTCGCGTAACTCAATCTCACGAACGACGGATTCCGTCAGGTCGTTATCGTCTCTGACCATTCGCATGGTCACATCCAGATCGTCATTGGCCACCGTCACCACGGGGGTTGCTAGCAACACGCCCAGACAACCACACATAGCAACACTGCGCCACAAACCGGGGGTCATGATGAAGGCTCCTGCTCGCCACTCCCTGATTCACCATCAAGACTGGTGCGGAATGTCTTTGTTCTACGGCCATCGTCGAGATGAGCCACCAGTTCGCCTTCACCGGGAAACAGTATGTTGAGCGGCAGGTTCACCACATTCTCGCCTTTATCCAGATCCACTTTCCAACTGAGCTTTTGATGACCGGGGTAGCTTGCGACCTCAACGTGTGGGGGCAGCTCCACTGTCAGGGTAACGCCCTCCAGCGCTTCCCTGGAGCTGAACGCAAGGCGGACATTACGGGCAATAGGCTCAGCGACAGGAGCCTGGCCGCTGCCAGCCTGCTCTGCACCGGAGAGCGCCATCTCGCTGTCTGGCCCGGGGGCAGACTTCCAACCAAAACCCAGGGCGATACCAATGACCAGCGCAGCCGCGACGGCGCCACCGGCTACGGGTGTGCTCCAGCCATGGCCGTGAGAACCCTTGCGGCCCAACCCACCTTTTCCTGTGGCTGCCCCCAGAACCCTTTCCTCAAAACCGGACGATGGGGCAGGCACGGTCTGGGTGTCGTGCAACGAGTCGAACATGGCCCGTTCGTTGTACGCGGCGATGGCACAGTCTTTACACCCGGCAATATGCTGCTCAATACGGCTGACCTGCGCCGCAGGAAGTTCGTTCCTGGCCCAGGAACGCAGGTTGTTTTTGCACTCGTTACATGACATATCCATCACCTCATTGTTCCACACGCCCGGTCTGCTGAAAAAGTTCCGGTTTCTCAAGCAGTTTTTTCCGGAGCGCGGCGCGGCAACGATGTACCCGCGACTTTACTGTACCCACCGGTATTTCAAGCACCCGTGCTATATCTTCCTGATTCCAGCCGTCCACATCGTG
>JAWWAM010000593.1:0-1899 GCA_033721715.1 Marinobacter sp. | reverse complement strand
CCGGTGGAGAACTCCACCGAGGGCATGATTAACCATACTCTGGACATGTTCATGTCTTCGCCGCTGAAAATCTGCGGGGAAGTCCAGCTGCGTATACATCATCACCTGATGGTTTCGCCAGAACACAAGGACGAGGAAATCGTCCGCATCTATTCTCATCAGCAGTCTTTTGCCCAGTGCCGGCAATGGCTGGATGCTCACCGTTATGGTATTGAGCGGGTGACCGTCAGCAGTAATGCCGAAGCGGCAAGGCGTGCGGCGGAAGAGCCCGGTACGGCAGCCATCGCCGGGGATATGGCGGCGGAACTCTATGGTCTGGAAGTGCTGGCGACCAGCATTGAAGACCGGCCGGACAACACCACCCGTTTTCTCATCATCGGCCGTGAGGAAGTGCCCGCCAGCGGCAATGACAAGTCGTCTATTCTGGTGTCCATGCGCAACAAACCTGGTGCGCTATACCAGTTGCTGGAGCCGTTCCACAAGCACGGCCTGAGCCTGACCCGAATCGAAACCCGGCCCTCTCCCAGTGGCACCTGGGCTTACGTGTTCTATATCGATTTCGAAGGCCATGTGGATGACGAGCAGGTGAGCAAGGTGCTTGCCGAGATTGATGAAGAGGCCGTGGAACTGAAACGCCTTGGTTCCTACCCCATCGGGGTTTTGTAAAGCAACACGAATTGCTGAGGAAGGGTTCAATGTCGACTGATTACCAAAGCCTGGCGGTCAAAGGTGTGCAGGCGTTATCCCCCTACCAGCCGGGCAAGCCCATTGATGAGTTGGCCCGGGAACTGGGCCTCAACCCGGACCGCATTATCAAACTGGCCAGCAACGAGAATCCGCTGGGACCCAGTCCCAAAGCGCTGGCCGCTGTCAGGGCTGTGCTCGATGAGCTCTGCCGTTATCCGGATGGCAATGGTTTTGATCTAAAGCAGGCGTTGTCTGCTCGCTATGGCGTCAAGCCGTCGCAGATTACCCTGGGCAATGGTTCCAATGACGTTCTGGAAGTGATTACCCGGTGTTTTGCGGACCAGACTTCGGAAGTGGTGTTTTCCCAGTATGCTTTTGCCGTGTACCCGCTGGTAACCCAGGCGATTGGCGCCACTGGCGTGTCCGTTCCCGCCAGGGAGTATGGTCACGATCTGAATGCCATGGCTGAGGCTGTAACTGGCCGCACAAAACTGGTGTTTGTCGCCAACCCGAATAACCCTACCGGCACCGTTCACGGTGCTGAGGCCATCGAGGCATTCCTGAGCCGGATTCCGGAGCGCGTACTGGTGGTTCTCGATGAAGCCTACTGCGAATACCTGCAGGGCGACGGGTACGTGGACGGCCTGTCACTGCTTGAGCGGTACCCCAACCTGATCGTTACCCGTACCTTCTCCAAGGCCTGGGGGTTGGCATCACTACGCGCTGGTTACAGTATAAGCTCTCCTGAAATCGCTAATGTTCTCAATAGAGTGCGGCAGCCTTTTAATGTAGATACTCTGGCCCTGGCTGCAGCTACCGCAGTGTTGGATGATGAGCAATATCTTCAGCGCGCTCGGGAAGTGAATGCCGAAGGCATGAAACAGCTTGAGACGGCCTTTAACGAAATGGGGCTGGACTATATTCCTTCAGCCGGCAATTTTATTGCTTTGAATGTGGGAGAGCAGGCTGCGGATATCAATCAGCTATTGCTGGAGCAGGGCGTTATTGTCAGACCGATTGCTGGCTACGGGATGCCCGGGCATCTGCGGGTTTCCATCGGCCTGCCTGAGGAGAATGACCGTTTTATCGAATCCCTGGCCCGCGCCCTGGATACGTTATCGGCCTCTGAACTCAGGCGGGGAGTGTAAGGTGTCTGAGGTCCAGCCGCTCTTTCAGCGCGTTGCGATTATCGGCCTTGGTCTGATCGGTGGG
>JAWWAM010000592.1:0-1903 GCA_033721715.1 Marinobacter sp. | reverse complement strand
GTTAACACTAAAGCTGGCTGAGCCTCTCCGTCCTTTTGCACGGTATTGGGGTTGAATTCCCACGCTCTCCCTCGCATGTATGTGGTACGGAGCATTCATAGTACCGCATTTTCTCCGGATGATTTTTCAAGGCAACGGGAGGAAGCATGGATACGCGAGCACTGGGAAACACGGACATTCAGGTCACACCGGTCGGGCTAGGCACTTGGGCCATTGGTGGCTGGATGTGGGGCGGAACGGATGAAGCCCAATCCATCGATACCATTCACAGGGCCATCGACAAGGGTATTGGTCTGGTCGATACGGCCCCGGTATATGGGTTTGGTCGTTCCGAAGAGATTGTGGGCAAGGCCCTTGCGAACGGCCGCCGGGATCAGGTTGCCCTGGCCACAAAGGTGGCTCTGAACTGGAACGATGATCAGGATAAAGTCTGGCGGGATGCGACTGCCTCGCGCATAGAGCAGGAGGCGGAGGATTCGCTGAAACGTCTTCAGACGGACAGGATCGACATATACCAGGTTCATTGGCCCGATCCGAAAACGCCCATGGAAGAAACTGCCCGGGCGCTGGAAAATCTCTACAAGGCCGGGAAAATCCGCGCCATCGGCGTAAGCAACTTCACTCCCTCCCAAATGGATGAATTACAGAAAACTGTGCCGCTGCACAGTCTACAGCCTCCTTATAACCTGTTTGAACGTGACATCGAGCAGGAGATCCTTCCGTATTGCCGGGAAAACGGCATTGCGACCATTACCTACGGCGGGCTTTGCCGCGGTCTTTTGTCTGGCAAGATGCGGGAGGACACTCAGTTCACCGGGGATGACCTGCGAAAGAATGACCCGAAGTTCCAGGGAGAGCGGTATCGCCAGTACCTGAAGGCCGTGGCTGAACTGGATGCCTTCGCCCGCGAGCGGTACCAGAAAAACGTTCTGGCCCTGGCGCTCCGCTGGCTGGTGGATCAACCCGGTGTTACAACCGCGCTTTGGGGCGCAAGGCGACCGGAACAGTTAGATCCGGTAGATGACATCGACGGTTGGTCGCTGGACAAGGAAGCGATGGCAGCTATCGATGACATTCTGGACCGATGCATTGATGATCCGGTCGGGCCCGAATTTATGGCGCCGCCAACTCGGTAACGCGCGTCCCATTACAGTAAACCCGACCTGACCATATTAAACGTATCCAGACTCCGCACCACAAACTGGCCTTTCGGGCGAAAGCTGTTCCGGGTGAATCAGAATATTCGATAGTCGACGCTAAGAACGTCAAAATAATTTACATAGTTGGTTTCTTGTTTCGTCAGCTTACTGTTACTTAATGCGTTTTTTTATGGTATGTGGATTGCATAGGTGCATTGCATATTGCGTCGCACCTGACGCCCAAACAAGGAAGGCAACGAATGAAACTCAATATTGCAATTGCATCTGCTCTACTTGCCGCGTCGGTACAGGCTCACGCCACATTGATTATCGATAACAGCACCACCGGGCTCTACAACGCCGGGCTTGGTGATCTTGCCAGCATGGACGGCCCTGGTGGCTTTCTGTTAGGCCCGAATGTCACTGAAGGTGACCCGACCATTCAACTTGCCGCGGACCCCGGCTTTACCTTCACTCCGGAGTTCGGGGCAGATTGGTTGGCTGGAGATTACACTGGTGGGAGCTGGAGCGCTCCGGGTACGGCCATACCGAGTACCTGGGCCGTAAACACTGAAACCGCAATTGTATATGACTTCGTTCTCGGCAGTCTTTCTGACCTGACCATAGATGTTGGTGTCGATAACGGCATTGTATTGTGGCTCGACGGTGCATTTCTGTTTGGCGCCACTCGCTCAGGTGGAGCTAATCTGAACGAGTACGATATCAACCTGTCCGCCATATCCGCCGGCAGTCATTCGCTGCAG
>JAWWAM010000591.1:0-1909 GCA_033721715.1 Marinobacter sp. | reverse complement strand
CACCGTAAGATGGTTTTCTTGCTGTCAGCATTGGCAAGACAATATTTGCTCCCTAAAGTAGAGAGGTTTTCAAAGAGGTGCGAAGCGGATGTCTGCAGTTCCACAGTCCACTAAAGGCATAACCATGCCGTCCAGCGATCACCCTCTGGCGCTGAATACTCCGCAAGAGGCTGGTGCCATGCTGGCAGAGTTCATTCATCGCCACCCGGGCCTGATGATTCTCACTGGCGCCGGTGTCAGTACCGATTCCGGCATCCCTGACTACCGGGATGGTGAAGGTGCCTGGAAGCGCAAGCAGCCGGTCCAGCACAAAGATTTCATGACAAGCATGGAGGTCCGCCAGAGGTATTGGGGCCGGAGCCTGGTTGGCTGGCCGGTCATGCGCAATGCCATGCCAAATGTTGCCCATCACCATGTGGCTGAACTGGAATTGCGCAACCACAGCCGGCTTGTTGTTACGCAGAATGTGGATCGCCTCCACCAACAGGCCGGTAGTCGCTCAGTAACGGATTTGCATGGCAGGGCAGACGAAGTGGTCTGTACGAGCTGTGGATACCGGTGCAAGCGCGATGAGATTCACCAGCGCTGTAAGGAGATGAATCCGGGATTTGAACACTACACCGCAAGTGCCGCCCCGGACGGCGATGCGGATCTGGACGTGAACTTCTCGCAGTTCCGTGTTGCCGACTGCACCTGTTGCGGCGGGATTCTGAAGCCGGATGTGGTGTTTTTCGGGGACTATGTGCCCAGAGAACGGGTGTACTCCGCTCTGGACACACTGAAGGCCAGCGATGGCCTGCTGGTGATCGGGTCCTCGCTGATGGTCTATTCCGGTTTTCGTTTCTGTCGCTATGCCCAGGAATGGGGCAAGCCCATGGCCACGCTGAATCTGGGGCGTACCCGGGCGGATTCCCTGGTGGATCTGAAGCTGAACGCCGACATCAGCGAAACTCTGGCAGCGACACTCGGCCAACTCTAAGGCTTCGGCATTTACCTATACGCATATGGTGCCGGTTTCATTAGCTTGCTTAGATGAACGCCAGTACATATCCCTACCAGTTACAACCTGACAAGGTCCGCGTCGAGTTTTTCAGGTTACTTCCCATCTCGTTATTCGTGGTGGCGTTCGGTGCTGCCTTCGGATTGGCGGCGACGCAGAAAGGTCTTGAGCCGCTGCAGGCCATTCTCATGAGTGCCACGGTGTTTGCTGGCGCCTCGCAGTTTGCCGCCGTGGATATGTGGGGCAGCGACGTTTCCCTGATTCCGTTGATTGCGGTGGTGTTTGCCATCAATTCCCGCCATCTGCTGATGGGTGCCTCGCTGTATCCCATGTTAAGGGACCTGCCGCCCGGTCGACGGTACGGTCTGCTGCTGCTCCTTACCGATGCCAACTGGGCAGTATCTGCCCAGGAATACCAGAATGGCAGGCGTAACCTGGAAGTCATTCTTGGCGGCGGGCTGGCCCTCTGGCTGGCATGGATAGTAGGAACCTGGCTCGGCGTGTACTTTGGGGGGTTGCTGCAGGATCCCAAGTCCCTTGGCCTGGATATGGTTCTTGGCTGCTTCCTCTTCGCCATGGCTCTCGGCGGTAACAAGTCACCACGAACACTGGTGGCATGGACAGTTGCCGCGATGTCATCACTTGCCGCCTGGAAATGGCTACCCCCTAACACCCATGTGGTCGTCGGGGCGTTGGCTGGGGGCGCTATCGGATTCTTCTGGCTGGAAAAGAAACCCGATAGCGAAAAGGAAGAGGGCGGTGAAGAGGTGGGCCCAACATGACAATCGAAACAACCACCGCCGGTATTCTTGCCCTGATTGCCGTCATGACGCTGGTCACCCTGCTGACCCGCTTCGGTGGCGTGTTCCTGATGTCTTTCGTGACGATCAACCCACGTATCGAAAGCTT
>JAWWAM010000590.1:0-1917 GCA_033721715.1 Marinobacter sp. | reverse complement strand
ATCGCGTGGGCCCCGATTTCCCCATTATGCTGCGTTTCTCCCAGTGGAAGCAGCAGGATTACGAGGCGAAGCTTGTTAATTCCCCCGAGGAACTGGAGCAGTTCCTGAAGCCGTTGGTGGAAGCCGGCGTTGATATTTTCCACGCCTCCACACGCCGTTTCTGGGAGCCGGAGTTTGAGGGCTCAAACCTTAACCTGGCGGGCTGGACCCAGAAGCTGTCCGGAAAACCGACGATGTCCGTGGGCAGCGTCGGGCTGACCGAAGATTTCATCAGCGGCACCTTTGCCAGCAAGAAGGAAGCGGTGGAACAATCCGGAATCGACGAACTCGTTGAACGTATGAACAACAACGAGTTCGAACTCATTGCCGTGGGTCGGGCCCTGCTGCAGGACCCGGAATGGCTGGTGAAAGTAAAGGAAGGTCGTATTGGCGAGGTGGAGCCCTTTGCGAAGAAGTCGCTGACAAAGCTTTACTGAGTAGACAGTGCGTTGACGATCAGCCCCGGCAAGTCGCCGGGGCTTTTTTATGTCTGTCTGTGCTGTAATTTATCGTTGGGCCAAAACCCGTATGATTGATGTACTGATTAACAACAGAAGGGTTACACCATGAAGTCTGTTACATCTTTTTCCGCCATTGTCCTGTTTGCCTTGTCGTTAACCCTTGCCGGGTGCGCCACAGTGGGCCAGGATTTCGCTACTCACAATGTGGACCAGATTGAGATCGGCGAAACCACCCGTTCAGACATCCAGGAAATGTTCGGCGAACCCTGGCGGACCGGTATTGAGGACGGCAAGCGTACCTGGACTTACGGAAAATACCGCTGGTCTGCCTTTGGTGATGCTGAAACCACTGACCTGGTCGTACGGTTCAATCAGGATGGCACGGTGTCCTCCTACGTCTACAACACCACAGAGTAAACGCGGACCATCCGGAGACACTGGCCATGGATGAGCAGGACGATCCGGCTGATATTGAAGAGCTGATGGACCGGATCGAAGCCGCCACGGCCAATCAGTCCTATGTTTCCATCGGAGAAATGATGGACTCGGTGGGGCGCCGAAGTTTCGGACCGGTGGTGCTTCTGGTCGGGTTGATTCTGGTGACACCACTGAGCGGTGTTCCGGGCATGCCCACCCTGATGGGGCTGCTCACCCTGCTGACTCTGGGACAGGTCCTGGTAGGACGAAAGTATTTCTGGTTGCCGGGCTGGCTGGCCCAGCGGCAGATGCCCCGCAACAAGCTCGTGCAGGGCCTGGAAATGCTGCGCCCACCCGCCCGTGGCATTGACCGGTTGATACGCCCGCGGCTCGTTTTCCTGGTCAAGGGAGGCGGGCTTTATGTGATGGCCCTGGCGTGTATGGTAATTGCGGTGGTTATGCCGGCCACCGAGCTTGTGCCCTTTAGCGCCAGTATTGCAGGCCTTGCCCTTATGGCTTTCGGCCTCGCGATGATTTCGAAAGATGGGTGTCTTGCGCTGTTTGCCTGGGGAATTGCCCTTGCGGGCCCGGTGATCTTCACCCGAATTACGTAAAACCGGAGATTTTGAACTAGATTGTCATATGAAGAACGCCTTATTGATTGGCGGAAAAGGAGAAAGACCATGATACGTTTATTCTATCTGGTATCTTCGATTGACAGCGCACAGGAAATCTCCGACGACCTTCATGAGCACGGTGTCACCGACTGGCGTTTCCATATTGTCAGCAAGGACGAAGCTGGCCTGTACACTCATCAATTGCACACGGCTTCCATTCTTGATCGCACCGATCTGCCCAGGTATGTGGAGCGTGGTGCCATAGCCGGCTTTGTTCTGGCACTCGCGTTTCTGGTCCCGATGGCATTGCTGAATGTTCTGGACATGCCGGCAGCTGCCTGGATTGCCCTGTTTATCTTTGTTGTTGTGGCCGGGGGCTGGGT
>JAWWAM010000589.1:0-1939 GCA_033721715.1 Marinobacter sp. | reverse complement strand
GAGGTCCTTTCGCTCCGCTGTGCTGACCTCCTCGCTGCCACGTTTTCCCGCGAAGGTACGCAGGCGCGGAGCCCCCCAGCGTTGCGCCAGCATGCAGAGCTGGCGGGTCCTGGCCAGGGCGCTGGTTTCGCAGCCGTCCAGAGGCAGGTAATCGCTGATCATGGGGATCCGCAGCCCATGGGACTGAATCCATTGTTGATTGTAATCGGCCCGGCTCGCCAAATGCCTGGCATGGACGCCCCAGAGTTCAATGCCGTCAAATCCTTCCGCGCCGGCCCAGGTGGCCAGTTCCGGCAGTGAGACCAGGTGGTGGCGAAATGAGATGGTACACAGGTGCAGGTGAATCATGTGTGCGTCTCCGGGAGGGGGTGGGGTCTTGTAGAAGCTCTCGCAGCGGCGTCTGATCTGCGCTGCTGCCACCATTCCTCGAACAGTGATGTCAGCGCCTGCTTGATGCGGAACTCCCTGTCGTCCTGCTCGTCCAGCAGGTGCTCGATACCCTCAACCAGTGAACGGTCACCGCTCATGACCAGTTTCATGGCACGGAACTGGATGCGGGTGTAGGTTTTCACCAGTGTTTCGATGTCATCGCACCAGCTTTCGAAAAACAGGTTGGTCTCGTCGACCTGTTCCCCGCGCTGCTCAAGAAACCAGGCGAAGGCATGTTCGTAGGCATACTTGCGAATGGCCATTACAGGTATTTCGCGGAATGCCAGGGACAGGTGTGCCAGGGGCAGAGGGGCCCTGTCGCCCAGGTGCGCCCGCAAAATGTCGCGAAGAGCATCGGTAAACGGGTTGTGATCCGCTTTCATACACTGGGCGAAGTAGGCAGCCACCGTTTCATCAGCGCTGTGGCGGATATCCACGTCGTCGAAGTAGAAGCCGCCAGCCGCGGCAGGGGAGCGAATCGAATCCAGAATCAACGCTCTCGGCAGAATGCCTTCCCAGCGGAAATCCGGGTCGGACATGTACCACTCCTCCGGGTTATCCGTGGTTTCAAGCATGACGTAGTGGGGGAATGGATTCTGCTGAAACTTGTTCTCCCGTTCAGGTAGGCGGTACATGTCCAGCATCACCATGATTTGCCGCTCCGGGGGTTTGGTGTAGAGCAGCTCATTCAGAGTGGCGATGTTGTGCTCTTTGGGGGCCGCGGCGTCGAACCACTCGTGGATCTGGATGCCGTAAAGCTGGCGGTACCAGTTACGGAAATCCTCATGGCGTGTATGGGGGGAGTGGTAGGACAGCACCTTGTCCGCGTTCACCGAAAAATCGGCATCCCAGACCCCGAAGTAAAAGGGACGATGGTCCACGCCCGGGGTGCGTTTGATGATCTCGCAGACGCAACTGACGAAGCAGTGAACCTTGATCATGCCGGTACCTCGTGGTGGCCCTCGGCCAGCAAACGTGCCAGGTCCCGGACCGTCTCAAGGTTTTCCCCGATGAAGGCGTCTTCGGATATCCTCAGGCCGCTTTCCAGTTCCAGGGTGACCAGCAACTCCATCAACATGATTGAATCCAGCCCGAGATCCGCATTGAGTCTTGCATGAGTGCTGAAATTCTCCAGTCGCGCAGCCGGAAGATGCCTGAGTAGAGCCATACGGATGGTTTCACTGATCGGCGCGAGCGCCTGGCGCCCATCGGTGTCAGGGGATTTGCTCATGCCGGGGTCTCCTTACGGTGCCTTTGGGTAGTCTGGCTGTAACGCTTGCTCAGGTACCGGCGACTTATCTTGCCGTTTGCCGGCCGGGGTATCTCTTCCATCTGCTCCATGGCTGCAGGCACCTGGTGGGGCGACAGTCGCTCACGGCACCAGCGGCGCAGGGCTTCGGTGTCAATCTCCTGGCCGGCCACAAAGGTGAGGAACACCCGTTCCCCGGCGTAGGCATCGGGTTGCTTCCAGGCCACTGCCTCGCGGATGCCCGGATGTTGCAGGACCACG
>JAWWAM010000588.1:0-1939 GCA_033721715.1 Marinobacter sp. | reverse complement strand
GAGTACGACGCGGTCATCTTCGGCACGCCAACAAGGTTTGGCAATATGTCTGGCCAGATGCGCACATTCCTGGACCAGACCGGCGGCCTGTGGGCTGAGGGCAAACTCCATGGCAAACTTGCCAGTGTGTTCACCTCTACCGGAACCGGTGGCGGCCAGGAGCACACCATCAGTTCATTCTGGACGACACTGGCCCACCACGGCATGGTTATCGTACCGCTTGGGTATGGTATTCCCGATTTCTTCGATGTGTCGGAGATGAACGGTGGCACGCCCTATGGTGCGTCTACCATTGCCGGAGGCGACGGTTCACGCCAGCCCAGTGAGAAGGAGCTGAACATTGCCCGGTATCAGGGCAAGCACGTGGCAGAACTGGCAGTGAAGCTGTTCGGCTGACAGTTACAGTATTGATGAAGCGTTGAGCGTTTTTCAGGGCAGCATGCGAGAGCTTGCTGCCCTTTTTTGTGTTCTATTTCCCCGCCTGCGCTGAGCCCTGTTTCGGTTTATTGACGGCGCCGGTTTTGAGCCGGGAGAAGGTGGCCGGCACTACGCCCAGCCAGGAAGCCAGCTGATTGTCAGGCACGCGTTTTACCAGCTCCGGGTATTCTTCCAGCAGCAACTGGTATCGTTCGCCGGCGGACATGGTGTGTTTCCGGAACTCCCTCATACTGGTCAACTCCGCCATTTCCTCGGTCAGTACCAGCGCGAAACGTGGCCAGAGCCCTTCCCCGTGAGACTGGATAGCGGAGCGGAACGCGGAAAAGTCAGCTACCCATGCAGTCACCGGGGTTACGCTGGTCAGGCAGAGGGTATTTCGCACAGTGCGGCTACGGCCAAAGACGGGCCAGACCATGTCGCCCTCGGAAAAGAAATGGTGCACGGAGACCTTGCCATTGGGAGCTTCCCGGAATAGTCGCAAGATGCCGTACTGAATCAGGTAAACGTTTGCCCAGGGGGTGTCATGTTTCTCCAGGGTGGTTTCGGCATCCACCCTGCGCTGGTGGAACAGGCGGGCGAGGTCCGCGAGAAACCGAGCATCGGGATCCTTTTCGTGTCCTGCGAGACGAATACCGAATATCCGGCTCAGGCCATTCAGCAGGGCCGTCGATTCAGGCGCGGACTCTTGCTGGATGATGTCCGGGTTGTTTTCTCCCAGCATGCAGGGTGCAGAGGATACGTTTGGCCTGAGGATGCTGTTCATGGTGTTGACCCTGTTATGAGTGTCAGGCCAATTATGGTATCAAAAAAACATCTTTTGAAATGACTTAAATCATTAAGCCTTTTTCACTGAGTCGATTTAGTGGCTGGTTCCTTCCTCGTAGTTGATCTTGTTCCAGACGTTGTATTTGCCAGAGGGCTTGTTCATCGGAATGCGTTTCTCTTCCTCCAGAGTGTCTGCGTCGTAGACGATTACAGCTCCATCGTTGTCCCAGACGCTTAACAGCAGTTTTTCACCATAGCGGTCGAATTCGACATGGGCGGCGACTTTGCCCGGAGCGGGCTGTAGTGTTTTGACGATCTCCAGGGTCTGCTTGTCGATAACGTGGACCTTGTCCTTGTTCGGGCCAAAGAAGACGTCCACCCAGGCGTAGCGGGAGTTTTCGTGGCTGCGCATGAAGAAGCCGGGGCCTTCGGTTTCAAGGGTCTTGATGACTTCCCAGTTGTCCATGTCGATGATGGAAACAGCGCCAGTGCGGAAATGGGGCGTAGCCATGACACGGCGTCCTTGATGCTCCCAGGTGATACCGGAGCCCAGGTGCGGCATACCGGGAAGGGGCAGGTCGGCAACGGTTTTGCCGGTGTCGAGGTTGATTACCAGGCCATGTTTGCCGTCGCGGGCCGCACCGATAAGATGGTCGTAACCCGGGTCGAAGAAGAAGTCATCCAGCCAGGTGTCGGTCTGCATTCGGCGGACGTTGGGTTCGCCATCTTCCACAGT
>JAWWAM010000587.1:0-1946 GCA_033721715.1 Marinobacter sp. | reverse complement strand
GTCGCACATCAGCGCCAGTTCCAGGCCACCGGCAACGGCATAGCCGGATACAGCTGCAATGACGGGTTTCGACAATTCCATGCGGGACGGGCCCATGGGCCCGGCAGCCGTGCCCGTGGCTTCAATGTCGTTGCGCCGATCCGGGTCGCCGACGGCCTCCAGGTCGGCACCCGCGCAGAAGTTGCCGCCTTCGCCCCAAAGCACGGCCACTTTGAGCTCGTCATTCTGTTCAAAGTCGGTGAAGGCCTGGCGCAAGGCGTTGGCGGTTTCGCGGTCAACGGCGTTACGTTTTTCGGGGCGGTTTATAACAATGGTAACAACAGCGCCAGTGGTTTCGGTGTAAACGGGCAGGCGTGTCACTGGGGGCCTCCTGGTGAGTTACTGCTGTGTACTCTGCAAGATAACCACACCAGGCCGGGCAGGCAAGCCGCCAGCAAGGCTGGCGGCCTGTTTCGTCAGGCGGCTTTCAGGGTCTTCATGTCAATTACGAAGCGGTACTTCACGTCGCCTTTCTTCATGCGCTCATAGGCTTCGTTGATGTTTTTGATATCGAGCATTTCAATATCACAGGTGATGCCATGCTCGGCGCAGAAATCCAGCACTTCCTGGGTTTCCGGCATGCCGCCGATCAGCGAGCCGCCCAGCACCCGGCGCTTCATCACCAGGGCGCCGGCCTGCAGTGCAGGGTCCACGGGTTCGAGCAGGCCCACCAGAATGTGAGTGCCATCGTACTTCAGGCAGTTCAGGTACGGATTCAGGTCGTGCTGTACCGGGACCGTGTCCAGCATGAAGTCGAAGGACTCCGCGGCTGCTTCCATCTGGTTTTCGTCAGTGGAGATGATCACATGGTCGGCGCCCTGCTTCTTTGCCTCGGAAACCTTGGCTTCGGAACGGGTAAAGATGGTGACTTCCGCGCCCAGGGCCTTGGCGAATTTCACGCCCATATGACCGAGACCGCCCATGCCGATTACGCCGACTTTGTCGCCGGCCTTCACGCCGTAGTGGCGAAGGGGGGAGTAGGTGGTAATGCCAGCGCACAGAATGGGAGCGGCAGAGGCCGGGTCGAGTTTTTCCGGCACCTTCACCACGAAGCGTTCGCTGACCACCACGTTGTCGGAATAGCCGCCGTAGGTGATGGAGCCGTCGTGGCGATCCACGCCATTGTAGGTGCCGGTCATGCCTTCCAGGCAATACTGCTCCAGGCCGGATTCACAGGCCGAACAGCTGCGACAGGAGTCCACCATACAGCCGACACCTACCATGTCACCCACCTTGTAGCTCTTCACCTCAGGGCCGACTGCGGTCACCCTGCCGATGATCTCGTGTCCCGGCACCACCGGGAACTCAGTCATGCCCCAGTCATTGTGGGCGAAGTGAATATCGGTGTGACATACACCGCAATAATCAATCTCGATGGAGACATCGTCCGGGCGCGGCTCGCGACGGTCAAAACTGAATGGGGCCAGCTTCGAGTCTGCGGATTTGGCTGCGTAAGCTTTGGTGTTCGCCATGATCAGTGTTTCCTTCTTTGCCAATGGATGTTCGAAGCCATACGCACTAACTCCGGGTTCAAGTCAGTTTTTCAACCGCAAATCCGCTTTATTAAGGGAATATCATGAAGGCTAGTGGCGGTGGGTGTGCCGGTAATCGGTGGGGGACTGACCCATGACTTTCTTGAACAGTCGCGAGAAATAATAGTTGTCGTCGTAGCCCAGCATATTGCTGATCCGGGTGAAGGAGTGGTCGGTGGTGTCCAGCAACTGGCAGGCCTGCTCCACTTTCAGGTGCAGGAAATGCTGTATCGGGGAAACGCCGGTGAGCGCCCGATAACGGGTGGCAAAATGGGCGGGAGATAGGCCGGACAGATCCGCCAACTGGCCGAGAGTGATGCGTTCGTCCAGGTGTTCCCGCATGAAGTTGTGAATGATGTCCAGGTCCGGCTGCTG
>JAWWAM010000586.1:0-1952 GCA_033721715.1 Marinobacter sp. | reverse complement strand
GAACAATAGTAGCCCCGGCTGAGGTAACGGGCACTCTGACAGAGATTGATCACCCGGACGCGGCTGGAAGCAGGTGCGGAAAACTGCAGGTACTGATCAAAGGTCAGCACGTCTTCGCTGGGGTAATACGGCGCCCAGTCTTTCGCCCGGTCGACAACAATCAGTAAACGTGACATCAGTGGCATTCCTCCATGAAGGCAGCGCCGGATAGCGGACGATAAAACAGAGCAACCGCCTGTGAGCCGGGCCTGTACAATGTCGCAACAATACGCCGGAAACTCCTGACCTACAATTAGCAGGAAATGCGTGCTTTTACGCATAATTGCGCGCTACCGGCAATGACGGCACTCACTCATAATAGCCGCCAGAGCTGCATCCGGCTAAGCCGCCACTTTTGCGTCACCCAGAGTCCTGAGACTATGACATCACTTGAATTTCGTCACGCCACCGGCGAAGACCTGGAGGCGCTGGTAAGGCTGGAAAACCGCTGCTTCACCGAAGACCGGATTTCACGGCGCAGCTTCCGCCGTTTCTTGGACATGCCCCGGGACCGCCTTATTGTTGCCGTGGCCGGAGATGAGCTGGTGGGTTACTGCCTGGTACTGATGAGCCTGGCCACCAGACTGGCGCGAATCTATTCCATTGCGGTGTCACCCTCTGAACGCGGGCGCAACATTGGCGAGCGACTGGTCCGCGAAGCTGAAGCGGCTGCGGTAGAGGCGGGCCGTATCGTCATGCGCCTGGAAGTTCGCGAGGACAACGCCCCGGCGATCCGGTTGTACCAGCGCCTGGGCTACCGCCAGTTTGGCACCCTCCGGGACTACTACGAAGACCATGGCACTGCCCTGCGTTTTGAACGCCGCATTCTGTTCTATGAGCCGTCCCGGGAGTTTCCGGAAGTGCCCTATTACCCCCAGACCACAGAATTCTCCTGCGGGCCCGCGGCCCTGATTATGGCCATGGCAACGCTCGACGAGCAGCAGATGATGACCACCCTCGAAGAGCTCAAGCTCTGGCGCGAAGCCACCACCATCTTCATGCTCGCCGGCCACGGCGGCTGCGGCCCACACGGACTGGCACTGGCCGCCTGGCATCGCGGTTTTCATGCCAGCGCATATATCAGCAAGGAAGGGGCGTTATTCAAGGACACGGTGCGCAATGAAGACAAGAAACGCGTTCTGGAGCTGGTGCACGAGGGGTTTCTCTATGACATTGGCCAGACCGGCATCGAACTCCACCACGACCCGCTCACCCTGGATGGCATGCAGGCGGCCCTTCACGACGGCCGGGTTCCGATCATCCTGATCAGCACATGGCAGCTCAACCGCAGCCGCGTTCCCCATTGGGTGACGGTGTGCGCCATCGACGACCAGTTTGTCTACCTGCACGACCCGGAGATTGATACCGACATCGGCGAAACAGTCGCCGACAAACAGTATCTGCCGGTAGACCGCCGCGTATTTGATCGCATGTCCCGCTATGGCAAGAACCAGCCGTTGCAGGCTGCGGTTATTGTCGGGCCCAAGCGTGATGGCCAGACCGCTTCGCACCCACGCAGGTCGGATCAGGCAAAGCCGTAATCCGACAACCACTAGCCAGTCCGCAAAGCCGCCTCTTTAAGCTCGGAAATATCATCCCGCAACCGGGCCGCTGTCTCGAAGTCCAGGTCAGCGGCGGCCTTGTACATGTCGTCTTCCAGGCGGGTGATCTCCTTGAGGATCTCCTCGGGGGAGCGATTTCCGGTCTTGGCACGGTACCTTTCTGCCTCTTCCGCTGCTTTCTCACCCGGCCGCTCCGCCTTGCGACGGCCGCGACCACCGCCGCCACTGGCCCCTTCCATGATATCCGCGATCTTCTTGTTCAGTCCCTGGGGCGTAATACCGTGCTCTTCGTTATGCGCGGCCTGTTTGGCCCGGCGACGCTCAGTTTCGTCAATCGCCCGCTGCATGGAG
>JAWWAM010000585.1:0-1971 GCA_033721715.1 Marinobacter sp. | reverse complement strand
CTCTGACTATAGCGACAGTAAGGCGACAGTTGATCGCTCTAAAGTGTGATTCTGACCATTGGGAGCCCACCCGCACAGTCGGAGTTCGGCTTCATTGAAAAATAGTTGGCCCTGAGACGTTTGTCGAGTCCTTCGGGGCGCCAGGCACCAGCCTAGTTGAAGTTTGAGAAATCCGGCTTCCTTTTTTCCGTGAAGGCTTTGATGGCTTCGGCGTTCTCCGGGGATTTCAGGCGTTCAGCGAACAGTTTGCCCTCGGCCAGCAAGGTGGTCGTCAGCTCTTCGCCGGTGGCTCTATTCAGCAGTTCCCGCGTGGCGCGTATGGCGGCGGGTGGCTGGGCCGCAAGGCGGGCGCAGGCTTCAAGAGCTGTGGCTTCCGTTCTTGCAGATTCACACACTCTATTGATCAGGCCGAGGCGCAAGGCGTCGTCTGCTGTGAAGGCATCACCGAGCATTAGCAGCTCCGCGGCGCGAACCCGGCCAAGCCAGGACGGCAACAGCAGGCTGGAGCCACCTTCCGGACAAAGGCCCAGAGTGGCGAAGGGCATCTGGAAGCGGGTGTTGTCGCCGGCGAACACCAGGTCGCAATGCAGCAGCATGGTGGTGCCGATGCCTACCGCCGGACCGTTGACCGCTGCCACGATGGGCTTGGTGGTAGTGGCCAGCAGCAACAGGAAGCGGCCTACCGGCGTATCTTGAAATTCACCCGGCAGGCCGGCGGCGAAATCACCCAGGTCATTGCCGGCAGTGAAACAGTCTTCGCTGCCTGTATAAAGGACGCAGCGAATGTCGTTATCGTCCCGGGCCTGTTCGAGGGCGTCACCGAGGGCCGTGTACATGTCATGGGTGAGGGCGTTCTTGCGGTCCAGGCGGTTAATACGGACTGTCAGAATGTGATTGTTCTTTTCTGTGAGGACGAGGTCAGTCACGGGGTCTCCTGCGATGAAATAATCGAAGATAGCAACGATGTTACATTTTTTCGTGGCTGTTTAGCCAAGGTTCACGTGAAATACCTTCGCCGTCTGTCTGATCCCTCGTTTTCGGATTTTCTGGTAAACTTCGCGCTCCTGATTTTAACAACCCGATCTATAAACCAGACCTGATGAGACGCCTATGACCACCGTAATCCGCCAGGACGACCTGATTGAGAGCGTAGCGGACGCGCTGCAGTTCATTTCCTACTACCACCCGAAGGATTTTATTCAGGCTGTGTACGAGGCCTATCAGAGGGAAGAGTCCCAGGCGGCGAAGGATGCCATGGCGCAGATCCTGATCAACTCCCGCATGTGTGCCCAGGGCAAGCGGCCAATCTGTCAGGACACCGGTATTGTGACGGTATTCGTGACCATCGGGATGGATGTTCAGTGGGATGCCGATATGGCGCTGGACGACATTATTAATGAAGGCGTTCGTCGCGCTTACACCCATTCGGACAACGTGCTGCGGGCTTCCGTATTGGCTGATCCGGACGGCAAGCGCGCCAACACCAAGGACAACACCCCGGCCGTCATCCACTACAAGGTGGTTCCGGGCAATACTGTGGACGTGCACGTGGCTGCCAAGGGCGGTGGTTCCGAAGCAAAGTCCAAGTTTGCCATGCTGAACCCGTCGGACTCGGTGGTGGACTGGGTGCTGAAGATGGTTCCGCAGATGGGTGCTGGCTGGTGCCCGCCCGGCATGCTGGGGATCGGCATTGGCGGTACTGCGGAGAAGGCGATGGAACTCGCGAAAGAATCACTGCTGGACCCGATTGATATCCACGACCTGCAGGCCCGTGGCGCCTCCAATCGTGCTGAGGAGCTGCGCCTGGAGCTGTTCGAGAAGGTCAACGACCTGGGCATCGGCGCCCAGGGCCTCGGCGGCCTGACCACGGTTCTGGATGTGAAAGTGAAGGATTACCCCACCCACGCGGCCAACAAGCCGGTGGCTATCATTCCTAACTGCGCAGCCACCCGCCACGCCCACTTCGTGCTG
>JAWWAM010000584.1:0-1973 GCA_033721715.1 Marinobacter sp. | reverse complement strand
TCAATGCCCGGTGGATTGCCGATGGAAAAGTTCAGGTTCTGGCCGTCGAAGCCGATACCCAACTGGTCGTTAAGGAATGTCTGGGTGAAGGGCTCATCCGGTATCTGTGCCTGCTGCCCGAATATGATGGGCGGAATGTTCGGCGTCAGGTCCCGTGGTGGCTGCGCTCGTGCCAGTTCTTCCTGTGGCAGTAGCAGGGCACGCCTGAGGAATTCCTCTTCGGCGTTCTCCAGCGCGTCGGCCTTGCCTTCACGCTGGAAGCGTTCAAGGGCGTCGCGATAGGCTTCTTCTTCTGCTTCTGTCAGCACCGGTTCTCCCGGTGAGATGGTCAGGGAGCGGAGAATCTGCTTGCGGTCTGCTTCTGTTTTCTGCCTTTGTTTCGGAACCACAATAACGGCGGAATCCTTCACGTAGGTTTCAACCATTTCGTCAGATGTCATGGATTGCACGCCTGCCATCAATGGCGAGGCGAAGGATGCAGCCAGGCCAGCTGTCCCGGCCAGTGCAATGTAAAGGGGGGTGCGGCGTATCATGACGTAGCCTCTTGCCGTGTCCAAACGCGAAAATGAGGCGCTGCTGAAATTCGACTGCAGTCAGTAGGCTCCTTACTACAAGTATTCGGCCGTGCGGGCCGTATTTCAAGCCGTTTCTGTGGCATTTGTGATCAGAATCGGAGTATTTACAGTATTCTTCTGCAACGACCCCTAAAGGTGTTTATAGTCGTGGCTGATCGATCCGGTTTTACAGGGTATTTATGTGGAAGGTAATTCGAAAGCGCTGGCAGCATTGGGTGAACCAGCGGATACCCCGCTCCGACCAGCGAGCGTTCGGGCAGCGCAACATCTTTATACTGCCGACCGGTGCCGGTGTCGTATTTGGCGTACTGTTACTGATCATGCTGATCACCGGTATCAACTACCAGAACAGTCTGATTTACCTGCTCACGTTCCTTCTTGGTGCAGTCGTGGTGGCGGCCATGCATCAGACCCACCGCAATCTGTCGGGGCTGGAACTGACCCTGATTCAGGCTGGCGAGGGCTTTTCCGGCGATCTCATCCCGTTTCGTCTGCGCGCAGTCTCTCCCCGTCACGATACCCTGGCCCTGGCCCTGGCCTGCGATGATGTCATTCTGATGCAGCAGCATATACCGGCCGGGCAACAGGCGGACCTGTGCCTCTCTGTGCCCTCGTACCAGCGCGGCTACCTGCAACCGGATCGCATCCTGGTGGAAACCCGCTTTCCATTCGGGTTGTTCCGCGCCTGGTCCTGGTTGCGGCCCGTGACCTCCGGCATTGTCTATCCCAACCCGCTGGCCGCGCCAGACGTTGCGAGCACGGTGCAAGATGGCGATGAACAGTCCAGAACCCGCTCCCTTGATGGCAATGATCATGCAGATATCCGGCCCTGGCGCGAAGGCGATATGAGCCAGCGGGTGCAGTGGAAGCGCTATGCCCGCACCGGTGAAATGGTGATTGCGGACTGGGAGGGAGAGCAGGGTAGCCCCCACTGGCTCGATTACGAGGCCTTCGCCGGGGTGGATCGGGAGCTACGGCTGGGCTACCTGGCGCATCAGGTGCTTGAGCGTTCGCGGAGCAATAGCCGTTTCGGGCTCAACCTGCCCGGCCAGGTTATCGAGCCGGATACCGGGGCTGCGCATACCAGCCGATGCCTCAAGGCACTGGCCATTTTCGGTCTTGAACAGCCTCGAGAGGGAGGGTCCCTTCCCTATGGTACCCGTGCAGGCGAAGGTTCCAGGCCTGTGACTGCTGCCGGGGGGAAGAGGGCTATATGATCATGCGTCGTGTAAACCGGGGTTCTGTCAGTGACGCTGCCGAAACCACCGAGTTGGTTTCGGGCAGGGCGCTGATATGGCTGATTGCCAGCTTCGCACTGCTGCTGGTGCCGCAATGGGACCGGTTGCCTATCTGGTTGATCGCCAGTTGCGCCGGGCTTGCGGGCTGGCGCTGGCTGGC
>JAWWAM010000583.1:0-1981 GCA_033721715.1 Marinobacter sp. | reverse complement strand
GTCTGTCTGGGGGTGTATCAGTAAGTCGTCTGCCCGACCGGCAGATCGACAGCCGCGGGAAACTTTTTATCAGGCGCTATCCAGTTGCGTCAGTCTCTGGTTCAGGAAGCGCTGTTCCGGGCCCTGTTGGGTAAGGGCGAGCGCTCGCTGGTAGGCCGCTCGTGCCGATGACAGATCCCCTGACCGGCGGAAAAGGTCGGCACGGGCCGCATGGAACAGGTAGTAGTTCTGGATGGCTTTGTGGCTGGCAAGCTCGTCAATGAGCCTAAGGCCGTCTTCCGGGGTGTCCCGCATGGCGACGGCCACTGCACGGTTCAGGGCGATAACCGGGGAGGGGACTTCGCGATAGAGCACGTCGTAGAGCCGTGCGATGCGCGACCAGTCGGTGTCTTCGGTACCACTGGCTTGCGTATGAGCCGCCGCAATCGAGGCCTGAAGGGTATAGGGAGCGGTCGGGGTCAGTTGCAGGGCTTGTGTCAGCGCTGCCAGGCCTGAATGGATCTGCTCGCGGTCCCAGAGGTCCCGGTTCTGTTCTTCCAGGGTAATCAGATCACCGTTTTCATCCTGTCTGGCGTTGCGCCGTGAATCGTGAAGCAGCATCAGCGCAAGCAGACCAAAGACCTCCCCCTCTGGCAGCAATTCGGCCAGCAGGCTGGTGAGACGGATTGCCTCTCTGGCCAGGTTGAGGTTGACGATCTCATCGCCTGAACTGGAAGAATACCCCTCGTTGAATATGAGGTAGATGACTTTCAGAACACTCTGGAGGCGTTCGGGTAATTCCCGGCGTTCCGGCACCTCGTACGGGATTTTGGCTTCCTTTATCTTGCGTTTGGCGCGGACGATCCGCTGCGCAGTCGTGGCGGGTTTCTGCAGCAGGGCACTTGCGACCTGCTCCGTGGTCAGCCCGCATACTTCCCGCAGGGTCAACGCCAGTTGAGCCTCTGTGGCCAGTCCGGGGTGGCAACAGGTGAAGATCAGCCGCAGCATGTCGTCATCGATGCGGTCGGTGTCTGCCTCAGGTGTGGCATGCTCATCCTCAGCGAGCAGGGGCTGGTTTTGCCTCGCTGTCTGGCGTCGGCGGATAAGGTCGATGCCCCGCCGGTGGCCGGCGGTTATGAGCCAGGCTGACGGGTTCTCCGGAACTCCTTGCTCCGGCCACTGTTTGAGCGCTGCAGTGAAGGCTTCCTGGGTGGCCTCCTCTGCCAGGTCGAAATCGCCAAGCAAGCGTATCAGGGTGGCCTGCACCCGGCGGGAATGCTGTTTGTATATGTCGTTGATATGCCTGCTTGTGTTCATGGTGGCTACACTTGGTTCCTTGTGGCGAGTGCCCTGGCCATTTTGATAACAATAATCATTGTTTTATTGTGTATTCAAGTGAATGCAATGCAAGAAATACCATTCAGAAAGTGGAGAGCGCTATGACCACGTCAGAAGATCAGCTTCGAGTGTTTTATGATGGCGCCTGTCCAAGCTGCGTAAAGGACCGCAAGATCTACGAGCGACTGGCGGGCAAGACCGGCGAATCGGTAGAGTGGGTGGATATCACCGGCCGGGACGATGAGCTCCGCCAGCGGGGAATAAATCCGGAAGCCGCCCTTCAGGAACTGCACGTGGAAGACAGTCACGGCAATATCCATCGCGAGCTGGATGCCTATATCCTGCTGATGTCGAGGGTGTGGCTTTTGAAACCGCTCGCCTGGCTGATCGGTCTGCCGGTTATCAGGCCTGCATTAGCCAAGCTTTACCATAAATGGGTAGGTGAGCGGCTGGAAAGAACCGGCCGCATGCCGAAGTAAACCGGTGCAGGTCGACGAATAGCAGCATTCAGGCTAGGGTTCAATTAAGGATGTCCCTGAACCTGCGGAGCCTGCCAATGCAAATAGCCTATCGAGCCCGCGACCTTGCGGAAGCCCATATTGTCGCCGGCCTGCTGCAATCAAGGGGCATCGAGACTCACGTGGGCGGGCACTATCTGCAAGGT
>JAWWAM010000582.1:0-1990 GCA_033721715.1 Marinobacter sp. | reverse complement strand
GGCTGGCAGGTTCACTACCAGGCTTATCACCCGGATAACGAGGCGAAAACTCTGGAGGCAGTCGTTGCAGGGCAGCTCGAAGAGACCGGCGCAGACAGAGTGATCACAACGGAATGCGGCGAGTGGCGCTTGCATGAACAGATCAGTCAGTGGCATGAACGGCTGGAGGTGCCGGTGGAAATCCGTCCCGACTCCCGTTTTATAGCCAGCAAGCAGGAATTTGCTGAATGGGCCGAGGGTCGGAAACAGCTGCGAATGGAGTTCTTTTACCGGGAAATGCGGCGAAAAACCGGTTTGTTGATGACTTCCGATGGCGAGCCCGAGGGTGGGCAGTGGAATTTTGATGCCGAGAACCGGCGCAAGTGGACCGGCAAACCAGCGGCCCCCGCTCCATTTCGTGTGGAGCCCGATAAGGTGACGCGGGAGGTGATCAATCTGGTGGACGAGCATTTCGCCGGTCATTTCGGCACTACGGAGGACTTTCACTTTGCCGTGACGCCGGAGGACGCAGAGCAGGCCCTGGATTACTTTATCGATTTTGCCCTGCCCTGTTTCGGCGATTTTCAGGACGCCATGGCGGATGATGAAGACTGGCTGTTCCACTCGATTCTGTCGCCCTACATCAACTGCGGCCTGCTGGACCCATTGGCTGTCTGCGAGGCGGCAGCGCAGGCCTGGTATGCCGGGCGCGCTCCGATCAATGCGGTGGAGGGGTTTATCCGGCAGATCCTGGGCTGGCGGGAGTTCGTGCGGGGGATCTACTGGATGAACATGCCGGAATACGCCAGGGAAAACCGGCTTGGTAATACCCGCGCCCTGCCCTGGTTCTACTGGACCGGGGAAACGAATATGCGCTGCATGCACAAGGCCATTGATGCCACCCGTCGCAACGCCTACGCGCACCACATCCAGCGGCTGATGGTCACTGGCAATTTTGCCCTGCTGGCCGGCATCAGGCCGGAGGAGATCTGTGACTGGTATCTGGCGGTGTACGCCGATGCCTATGACTGGGTCGAACTGCCCAATGTGCTCGGCATGGTGATGCATGCCGACGGCGGCTACCTGGGCTCAAAACCCTACGCAGCCAGCGGCAAGTATATCCAGAGGATGTCGGACCACTGCAGTAACTGCCATTACAAGGTGAACAAGGCGACGGAAGAGGATGCCTGCCCCTTCAATGCCCTGTACTGGCATTTCATTGACCGGCACCGGGAGGATTTTGCCAATAATCCGCGCATGGGGATGATGTACCGCAACTGGGACAAGCAGAAGCCGGAGAGACGGCAGGCGCTGCTCCAGCGTGCCCACGATTTGCTGGCACGGCTGGAGCAGCTTTGAAGTAAGGCTTTAGCGGGCCGTTTACGGACGAATACGTTTCTCGTTTTCCGGGTCGAAGAACACCACCTTTCTCATGTCGAACATCAGTTCGGCTTCTTCGCCCCATTCCACCGGGTGCTCAGCGTCCAGCCGGCACTGTACATCAATATCGTTCAGCCGGATGATCGCAAGCACGTCTGGCCCGGTCGGTTCGGTGACTTCTACCGTGAACCGGCCCTCAGCCACCATCGGGTTATCTCTTTTCTGTTCATCTGGCTGGCTGACATGTTCCGGGCGGATGCCGAGCACCACCCGTTTGCCGGCCCAGCTTTCCAGATACTCCGGCGCCGGCAAAGCCAGTGTGCGGCCGTCGCTTCCTTCAACCGTCACTGACAGGCCCGCCTCCGACCGTTCAACGGTTACCCCGATAAAGCTCATGGAAGGCGACCCCATGAAGCTGGCGACGAACAGATTCTCCGGGGTGTCGTAGACTTCCTTTGGCGTTCCCAGTTGCTGCAGCTCGCCGTCTTTAAGCACCGCAATCCTGTCCGCCAGGGTCATGGCCTCGATCTGGTCGTGGGTGACGTACACGATGGTGGTTCTCAGCCGCTGGTGCAGCTTCTTGATCTCGGTACGCATTTCCACCCGCAGCTTGGCGTCCAGGTTGGAAAGC
>JAWWAM010000581.1:0-1990 GCA_033721715.1 Marinobacter sp. | reverse complement strand
GCAACGCCAATGCGCTTGCCGGCAAGATCGGACACGGAGTGAATGTCAGAGCCCACTGGTACCACGATGTCGCCAATCCGGGATGAGAAGGGCACATACCGGTAGGGCGTTCCCGCCTGGAAACGCGCCTGCGCCCACAGCAGATCGGCGACAGCGCCGTTTACCGATCCGCTGGTCACGGCCAGGCGGGAAGCAGGAAGATTGGCCACCAGCTTCAGTTCGAGGCGATAGCCGTTTTTCTGGTCCAGCCCCTGGTGCAGTATGTGGTCCAGTTCCCAGTGTGCGGTGCCGAATTGCAACACGCTGACGGACAGCACTGGCAGTGGCGCCGGGGCTCTCTCACTGGCGTGGGCGAAGTCTGCCAGCAGAAAGACGAACAACAGGGCCGACATTGCCAGCAGGACGGAGCGCGCGCTGGCATCGACTAGCTCGGGAACAGACGTTGTTATTGGTTGTAGGTTCATCCTTCCACGATACGAAGCCCGCCGCCGTGCAAGAATAGTACTTTGGTGCCTGTTTTTTGGTGCGATGGTCGCATTCAACCTGAGGCGCAGATAGCGTGTAATGAAACCATCACAATAATAACCAGAGGATGGATTCCGATTCCGGAGATTCTCTGAACAGGAGGCCGCTATGCTTGATGAGCTCGATGCCGCACTCTCTTCCGAAAAGCGCTATCATGCATCGGAAACAACCCCACATAACGACAATAAACCGGTGGAGCCATCGATGGAACCCGCCTACAAGATCCTGATCGCCGACGATCACCCGCTTTTCCGTGAAGCCATCAGCAGCGTGATCTCATCAGGCTTCAGCGGCAGTGAAATCATCGAAACGGCGGACCTGGACAGTGCCCTGGAGATTACCCGCGAGAATGACGACCTCGATCTTATCCTGCTGGATCTGAACATGCCCGGCATGCATGGCCTGAACGGTCTGATATCCCTGCGTAACGAGGCCCCCACCATTCCGGTGGTGATTGTGTCTGCGGAGGAAGACAAGCAGGTTGTGCTCCAGGCCATCACCTACGGCGCCTGCGGATTCATTACCAAATCGTCGCCCCGCGCCCAGATGACTGAAGCCATCCAGCAGATCCTCAACGGCAACGTCTACCTGCCTTCGGATATCATCCGTACCGGTAAGGAAAGCACCAGCAATCGCCGTAGCCGCCACGAGGACAACCCGATTTCACCGGAACTGCTGAACTCCCTCACTCGCCGGCAGTTGCTGGTGCTGGAACGCATGTCCAAGGGCGAGTCCAACAAGCAGATTGCCTACAACCTGAACATTGCCGAGACCACGGTGAAAGCCCATGTGTCGGCGATACTGCGCAAGCTTGGCGTGCACAACCGGGTGCAGGCGATTCTTTCGGCCAGTGATGTGGATTTCAGTCAATATCTGAAGCGGTAGGAGGTCACCCCCTCAGCAGGTGATTCAACGCACTCCGCAACTTCAACGGTTTGACCGGCTTGTTCATCAGCACATACCCCAGCTCACGAATATGCTGCTTCAACTCGTTGGTGTAATTGGCGGTAATCATCACCACAGGTGCAGGGCAATGCCGGCGACCGTTGATATTGGCTACAACGTCCACGCCGTTCTCGTCGTTATCCAGGTGGTAGTCCGCCAGAATCAGGTCCACCGGGCTTTCGGCCGGGTCCAGCTGGCGTTCCAGATCTTCCAGGGAAACGGCAGAAATCACCTGGCAATCCCAGCCTTCCAGCAGCGTCTGCATTCCCTGGCAGATGGCGTGATCGTTATCAATGACCCAGATTCTGGCGCCACCCAGGCCGCTGTGGGTTGAAACAGCCCGCTCACTATCCGGCGTCGGTCGTTTGGGCAGTAACTTCCCTGCCGGCACCTTTACACTGAAGACCGAGCCTTTGCCCTCTACCGAGGACACCGTCACTTCGTGGCCCAGCATTCGGGAAATCTTGTCCACAATCGCCAGGCCCAGGCCGAGCCCCTTGTCCGGTTGCGCTCCGGCAGG
>JAWWAM010000580.1:0-1993 GCA_033721715.1 Marinobacter sp. | reverse complement strand
GAAGCGCCTGAGCCAGCCCCTACGGTTGAAGAGCCCGAGGTGGTACAGCAGCAAACCAGCGAGCCTGAACCGGAAGAGCCGGTCGGCGAGGAAGACTCCGCCGAATTTACCCGGTCACTTGAGGGCGCCTGGGTGGTTCAGCTGGGCAGTTTCGGCAGTTCTGATAACGCCAGAAACCTGCGCGACAAGGTTCGTGACAAGGGTTACAACTCCCACCTTCAGCAAGTAACCCGTGGAGACGCCGAACTGACCCGGGTTTTCAGTGGCCCCTTTGCCGAGAAAACGGAAGCCGAGAAAGCGAAGCAGGTTCTCGACAAAGCCTTCGGCCTCAATAGCCTGGTAACCTCCGGCGACAGATAGGCACGCCGGCCGGGTTCAGTATTGAGTAATGGACGGTTTGGTCAGCTGACGTTTCCTGATAGAATTCGCGCTTCCTTTTCTCCACCGGGTTCTTCATGGATGCGCTGATCTGGATTGACTGGGTCATCATTGCCCTGATTACTGTTTCTACTCTTATCAGTCTCAAGCGTGGCTTCATCAAGGAGGCGCTTTCACTGATAACCTGGGTGGGTGCGTTCATTATTGCCCGAACGTTTCACCCCCAGATGCAGTCTCTTCTCGAGGGCACCGTCGAGACACCGCTGGTTCGCCTGATTGCGGCGTTTGCCATCCTGTTTTTCGCCACCCTGATCGTTGGTGCCATCATCAACAACCTGATAGGTCATCTGGTCCGGGCCACAGGCCTGTCTGCGACCGATCGGGTGCTGGGTATGGGTTTTGGCCTGTTGCGGGGGCTCGTGGTAGTGATTGTTGCCATTGCCTTTACTCGTTACACACCCCTTGCGGAAGACACCTGGTGGCGGACGTCTGTGATGATTGACCGCCTGGCCGTGGTTGAGGACTGGTCAAGAAGGACCCTCGGTGACGAATTCGCGCGCTTTCTCGGGCCCGCAGGTGGAGGCACGGACGACTCCTCAGTAACGCAACCGGAAGATAACGTGGAACCTGCTTCCGCGTCCCGCTAACATTCAGTTTTAACGCTTCGGAGATTACCGTATCCATGTGTGGCATTGTCGGCATAGTCAGTACTTCCAATGTGAATCAGTCGCTTTACGATGCGCTGACCGTATTACAGCACCGGGGCCAGGATGCAGCGGGTATCGTTACTTTCCAGGACGAGCGTTTCTACCTCCGCAAGGACAACGGCCTGGTGCGGGATGTGTTCCGTACACGCCATATGCGCCGACTGGTTGGCAATGTGGGTATTGGCCATGTCCGGTACCCGACAGCGGGTAGCTCGAGCTCGGCCGAGGCACAACCTTTTTACGTAAACAGCCCCTACGGTATTACTCTAGCTCACAACGGCAACCTCACAAACGCCGACGAGCTCAGCAATGACCTGTTTCGAACCGACCTGCGGCATATCAACACCAACTCGGATTCGGAAGTGCTGTTGAACGTCTTCGCCCATGAGCTACAGAAGCTGGGCAAACTCGACCCGACAAAGGAAGAGATCTTTGCCGCTGTGCGCGCCGTGCATAAACGCTGTCGCGGAGCTTATGCGGTCATTGCGATGATTACCGGCTACGGCATCGTCGGCTTCCGCGACCCGAATGGCATCCGTCCGGCCTGTTATGGAGTACGCAAAACCGAAGAGGGCGAGGAGTACATGATTGCCTCTGAAAGTGTTGCGCTGAGTGCTGCCGGGTTCAAACTGGTTCGGGATATAGCCCCGGGCGAGGCGGTCTACATCGAAACCGATGGCACCTTGTATACTCAACAGTGCGCGGAAGAGCACCACCTGTTTCCCTGCGTATTCGAGCATGTGTATTTCGCACGGCCGGACTCCATCATTGATCAGGTCTCTGTCTACAAGGCCCGTCTCAGAATGGGTGAAACCCTGGCGGAAAAAGTTCTGCGGGAACGCCCGGATCATGATATTGACGTTGTGATGCCGATACCGGATACCAGCCGTACCTCTGCGATGCAGATG
>JAWWAM010000579.1:0-2004 GCA_033721715.1 Marinobacter sp. | reverse complement strand
CGTACGCTTCGCGGCAGTTATCACATACCTTACGTACCAGCCGCTGGGCCACCACACCAAGCAGGGAACTGGCCACCAGAAAGGGCTCCACGCCCATATCTATAAGACGCATGGCGCTGCTGATGGAATCGTTGGTGTGCAAGGTGGAGAGCACGAGGTGACCGGTCATGGCTGCGCGCAGACCGATTTCAGCGGTTTCGTGATCCCGCATCTCCCCTACCAGAATAACGTCAGGGTCCTGGCGCAGGGCGGCGCGCAATACGCTGGCGAATTCCAGGCCGATTTTAGGGTTTACCTGTACCTGAGTAATACGTGGCAGGCGATATTCCACCGGATCTTCCGCGGTAATGATCTTCACTTCCGGGCGGTTCAGTTCGGTCAGTGCGCCATAAAGGGTGGTCGTTTTACCACTACCCGTGGGGCCGGTGACCAGGATCATTCCGTGGGGTTTCTTGATCAGGCGCCGGAAATTTTCCAGCAGCACCGGCGGCATGCCGGTAACATCCAGGTTCAGCATGCCCTGGCTCTGGTCCAGCAAACGCATGACCACCGACTCACCGTACTGCACCGGCATGGTGGACACCCGCACGTCGATACTGCGGCCCTTGACGCGAATATTGAAGCGACCATCCTGGGGAATGCGTTTCTCGGAGATGTTGAGGCCGGCCATCAGTTTGAGACGGAGTACCAGGGCGGAATTCACCCGTTTCTCCTTCATCACCTGCTCCTGCAGCACGCCGTCGACACGTTGACGAATCCGCACCACGGTCTCGTCTGGCTCAATATGAATATCCGAACTGCGGGCCTGTACCGCATCCTCGAACAGGGTCTGCAGCAGCTTGACCACCGGAGCCTCGGCACTTTCGGATTCAGCACTGAGGTCGGCCAGGTCGAACGCATCGTCGCCGAGTTCGTCTTCCAGTTCTTCCGCCAGCGAGGCGATTTCGTCAGTGCGGCGGTATACCAGATCGAGCGTGCTCAGCAATTCACTTTCCCGCACAACGGCCTGTTTTATCGGCTGCTTCAGCACTCTGACCAGTTCGTCGTACGCGAATATATCGAGCGGGTCGGCCATGCCTACCAGCAGTTCGCCACTTTGCTCCGCCAGCACAATACTGCGGAAACGGCGGGCCAGGGCCTCCGGTAACTTTTTGACCAGCTCGTTATTGAACTGGAAGTGGCGCAGCTGCACAAAGGGCACGTCCAGCTGGCGCGAGAGGATATTAAGGAGGTTGTCCTCTTCCACATAGCCCAGATCGATCAGGGTGCGGCCCAGCTTCCGCCCGGTGTTCTTCTGCTCACGCAGAGCGGTCATCAACTGTTGTTCAGTGATGACTTCGTTCTGGACCAGCAGGTCACCTATACGGATTTTTTTCTTTGCTTCAGCCATGAATCATCCTGCTCGCAATGCCTGCAGCCGTCGCTGCACGTAGTCCACCAGTGAGCGGGGCAGCCCCGGCAGTTTGGCTGCCTGCCGATATGCTCTGGCGGCTCCGACCTGTTCTCCCTGGGCTTCCAGCGAAATCGCAAGCCCTACCCACCAAGGGCCCTGGCTGTCATCCCACGCAATCAGTTCAGCCCAGTGGCGGGCGGCTTCCCCATTCTTTCCCTGCTGCTGCAGCATGGTCGCAAGGGTAATCCGGTATTCAGAGTGGCCTTCCACCGGCGGCACGCTTGCGCTGAGCGTATCGACGGCAGCCGCCAGGTCGCTGTTGGCGTGCTGTGCCCTGGCTCTTAATAACCGCAACTTCGGATGCTCGGCGGCAACGCCTTCAGGCAACCAGCCAAGAGCCTGATCCTGCTTCCCTTCCACCAGAAGTGCCCTGGCTACCACATAACGACTGCGAGGTGCCGCTTGTTCCTGTGTCAGCGCTGCAAGGCCACGCTCTGCGTCAGTAATGTTGCCGCGGGCCACCAGTCGCTCAAGCTCCCTCGCGGTGCTTCGATCCCTGGCAGCCGGAGTCTCAGGGACATGCTTGACCCCGGCAGTGGAGGGCTCCTCCG
>JAWWAM010000578.1:0-2005 GCA_033721715.1 Marinobacter sp. | reverse complement strand
GGCTATATCCCTTGCGTTTGTATCCCTGGTAGTGGTTGCGCTCTCATCCTTGAAGCGCATGATGCAACGTCCTGTTCAGGCATCTCCTTCGCCCCATCTGAATCAAGAATAGGGTTTCGGCATAGCCTGGTCTGTTCGCTACCGCACTCAGGGGGAAAAGGGGGAAGTCTGGAACAGTCTGTTACCGCACAAACGGAGGTCAGCGATGGCTGATAATGTGTAAGTGCCCAGGAGGCCTTTCGCCATGAAGCTAGCTCAATTTATCCACACCAACATGGAACAACTGCTCGAAGAATGGGAAGAAGCAGTCCTTGAAATCGCCCCGGAATTGAAAGGCAAGGACAGCCGAGCGCTGAGGGACCATGCCCGTTCCATGCTTGACTTCATTGCCCGCGACCTCGGTACCGCCCAGACAAGAGACGAGTCGGCAAGCAAAGCTCTTGGCAAAGGCAAAGCTCTTGGCAAAGGCAAAGCTAACGTTTCAGACTTCGGAGGGAGGCATGGCACCCACCGTCTTCAGCAAGGCATGTCGATGCTCCAGATGGTACAGGAGCTCAGAGCCCTGCGGGCACGGGTTATCAAGTCCTGGGGTTTTGAACAGCGGGGCCTCACTGAAAAAGACATTGATGAACTGGTGCGTTTCAACGAGGCCATAGACCAACTGATTGTTGCCTCAATATCCAGCTTCTCGGCCATTAAAGACCAGGTTTCACGCCTGATTGAGGCCATGCTGAAAGCCTCTCCGGATCCTGCCGCCATATTCGAGCCCGATGGTAAGTACCTTTTTCTCAATTCGGCAATGGCTGAACTGGTCGATGCACCATACCAGGATGTGATCGGTAAAACCCCGCGGGAGTTGGGTGTGGACCAGGCTACCGCTTTACATGATGCGATCTCCACCTCGGTTATTACCGGCCAGACGCAGCGCCGGGAACATCATCATTGCTCTCCGTCCGGCCGTGAGTTGTATCTGGACTGCCAGTTTGTCCCGGTAGTGAACGGCCGGAACGAAGTGGAAGCGGTCGTCAAGACATCGCGAGACATTACAGAACGCAAACAGGCTGAGTGCCAGGTCTGGCGAAGTGCCAACTTCGACGCGCTCACCGGCCTCCCCAATCGACGACTGTTTATCGATCGGCTTGAGCAAACCCTGCTGGAGGCCGAGCGAAGGGGAAGCGCCTTCGCCCTGCTATTTATCGACCTGGACCGCTTCAAAGAGGCAAATGACCAGCTTGGTCACAAGGGCGGTGACCAGCTTCTGGCGCAGGTGTCCGAACGCATGAGTACCAAGGTGCGCGCCATGGATACCGTGGCCCGTCTTGGTGGGGATGAATTCACAGTGATCCTGAAGGAAACCGGCAGGGACGGGGCAAAGGAGGTCGCAAGGGGGCTGTTGGCCAACCTGGAGCAGGTGTTCGACGTTGATTCTCAGCGGGTCCATGTTTCCGGCAGCATCGGCCTGACGGTTTTCCCCGATGATGGCAAAGACGTTGACCAACTCATGCACAATGCCGATCAGGCCATGTATACCGCCAAAAAGAACGGAGGCCACCAGATTCAGGCTTATGAACCCTCCATGTCGCAGAGGGAATCAGAGCATATGCGTTTGAACCGGGAGCTGGATATTGCTCTGAGGGACAATCAACTGGAGGTATATTACCAGCCCATAATCGACATCCGCACCGGAGCCATATCCAGGGCGGAAGCATTACTCCGGTGGAATCACCCGGACAAGGGGCTGCTGACCCCCAATGCCTTTCTCAGTATCACAGAGCAGAGCGGCCTCACAGAAGGCATCACCGCTTACGTACTGGAGCAGGCGGTAACCTGCTCGCTCCGGTGGCGGAACGGGGGCGGGGAGGCTTTTCCGATCAACATCAACGAATCACCGGCCTCTTTTGTTACCCGAAGTCTTGTGGAACAGTGGCGGGAGCGGCTGATCGACATCGGCCTCGACGAGAGCCGCATCACCCTGGAACTGACACCTGCCTCTCTCAACAATATT
>JAWWAM010000577.1:0-2030 GCA_033721715.1 Marinobacter sp. | reverse complement strand
GGGCTGCCGGTCCTCAAATTCCAGGGCTTCGGCCGGGCCGTCAACATTACCCTCGGCCTGCCCATTGTCCGCACGTCTGTCGACCACGGCACCGCTCTTGATCTCGCCGGTACCGGAAGAGCCGATGCGGGCAGCCTCCACACGGCGATCCGCGTAGGCGCACAGATGGCACAATCCGCAAAAAAGAGTAAATAGCCAGTGAGCAACAAACACGGCCATCAGGCCAGAAAGCGCTTCGGCCAGAACTTCCTCCACGATCCCGGTGTGATTGAGCGCATCATCCGCGCCATCAATCCCAAGCCGGACGACGCGCTGGTGGAAATCGGCCCGGGCCTTGGGGCGCTGACCGAAGAAATGCTCGCCGTAAACCCTGATCTCCAGGTAGTGGAGCTGGACCGGGATCTGATTCCGGTGCTCAGAACCAAGTTTTTTAACTACCCCAATTTACGGATCCACCAGGCAGATGCGCTAAAGTTCGACTTTGGAGAACTGGTGCAGGACAAGCCCCTGAGAATCATCGGTAACCTGCCGTATAATATTTCCACGCCACTGATTTTCCACCTGCTCGGCCACTCCGGCGTGGTGCAGGACATGCACTTCATGCTGCAGAAAGAAGTAGTGCAGCGGCTGGCGGCGGTTCCCGGCGATAACAATTACGGTCGTCTGGGCATCATGGCACAGTATTTCTGCCGCGTGCAGCCCCTGTTTGAAGTGGGACCGGGAGCCTTCCGCCCGGCACCGAAAGTGGATTCCGCCATTGTCCGCCTGGTGCCTCACAAGACATTGCCGCACCCGGCCAAGGACTACAAACTGTTGCAGGCGGTCGTGCGTACTGCGTTCAGCGCCCGCCGCAAAACCTTGCGCAAGGCCCTTGCCGGCATGGTGTCGGTGGAACAGCTCAACAGCATTGGCATTAACGATGGGCTACGCCCGGAAAACCTGGGCCTGGCGGAGTATGTGGCCATTGCCGACCTGCTGGCGGACAGTAAACCCGAAAGCCACAGTGCCGACGAGGTAAACCATGACTGACTACGCCATTGGCGATATTCAGGGTTGCTACGAACGCCTTCTGGATGTCCTTGCCAAGGTCGATTTTTCCCCTTCCCGGGACAGGCTGTGGGTGGCTGGTGACCTGATCAACCGTGGCCCCTCGTCCCTGGAGACCCTGCGTTACATCGAAAGCCTGGGCAGTTCTGCGGTGGTGGTGCTCGGTAACCATGACCTGCACCTGCTGGCTGTGGCTCTGGGTGGACATGCTCTCAAGAACAAGGACACGCTCTCGGATATTCTGGAGGCGCCGGACCATGGGCACCTGTTCGACTGGCTGCGGCAGCAAAATCTGTGTATCCACGACGCTGACCGCAACTTCGTGATGGTTCATGCCGGCTTACCCCATATATGGTCGGTGAATGAGGCAGTTCGTTACGGGCGGGAAGTAGAAGAGGTGATTCGCGGGCCCGAGGCAAAAGTTTATTTTGCCGAGATGTACGGCAACCATCCCGAACGCTGGGACCCACAGCTCAGCGGAACGGACCGCTGGCGTATCATCACCAATTATTTCACCCGCATGCGCTTTATTGCGGAAGACGGAACGCTGGAGCTTGCAGCCAAGGAGTCCGCGGACTCTGCACCACAGGGCTTTGCCCCATGGTTTCGTTTCCCGCGTCAGGATGATGTGCGTGTGGTGTTTGGTCACTGGGCGGCACTGGAGGGCCAGACTGACAGTGAACGATTTATCGGGCTGGACACTGGCTGCGTCTGGGGTGGTGTTCTGACGTTGATGAACCTGGATACCGGGGAAAAGATCCATTGTGACTGCTAAGAACGTAGAACCTTTGCGCCCGGTCCTGGTCTGCGGCGCCCTGTTTGCTCTGGTGGCGGTAATGGCCGGTGCTTTCGGTGCCCATGGGCTGCGGGGTGTCCTTGGTGAGCGCGGCCTTGAAGTTTTTCAGACTGCCGTCACATATCAGGTATACCACTCACTGGCACTCATCCTGGTGTCGATGCTTCCAATGGCGGGCTTGTCACGG
>JAWWAM010000576.1:0-2032 GCA_033721715.1 Marinobacter sp. | reverse complement strand
TCCCGGTTCGAGCCTTGCGGGTTGAACCAGATGTACAGCCTCCGCTATGGCACTATTCCGGTTGTACACGCGGTTGGCGGGCTTTCGGATACCGTAAACGATCCTGATGAGGCCGGCATTGGAAAGGCAAATGGGTTCCGTTTTATCAGGGGTGATGAGCAGACACTGCTGGCAACGATAAATCGGGCACTGGCGTATTTCCGGGTTCGGAAGTCATGGCGCCGGCTTCAGGAAAACGGCATGGCTGAGGACTATTCATGGAAACAGCGGGCCCGCAGTTACGGCAACCTTTATCAGAGCATTCTTAAAGAACGTGACATCTAACGGCTGGACCAGTGCGAGCATGCGCCCGCCCGGAGGCAATGAATATGCATAAAGCAACGGAATTCCGACTTGAGGCCCATCCACTGATTCCGGAGCCCCTTGAGCGTCTTGAGGAGCTGGCAAACGATCTGTTCTACAGCTGGGACCACGGGGTTCGGAGTCTCTTCGCCCGCATTGACCTGCGGCTATGGCAAAAGGTTGAACATAACCCGAAGCTTTTTCTCAGGCGCGTTGCCCAGGACCGGCTTGATGAAGCGTCAGAGGAGCGGGCATTTCTGGCCGAATACCGGCGGGTGTTGAGCACCTACGACGCCTACCTGGAAGCGGGGCCGGGGCCGGAAGTCACTGAAAAGCTGGACCCGGAAACCGCCCTGGTGGCCTACTTCTGTGCCGAGTTCGGCTTTCACGAAAGTTTTCCCATCTATTCCGGCGGCCTTGGCATTCTGGCAGGGGACCATTGTAAGGCTGCAAGTGACCTCGCCCTGCCCTTCGTGGCCATCGGATTGCTTTATCAGCAGGGTTACTTCATTCAGAGCATCGACGCGCAAGGGCAGCAAATCGCGCGATACCGATCCCATTCAAGTGACGAGCTCCCTATCACACCCGTGGAGAAAGACGGTGAGGTGCTGAAGGTGTCTGTGCCCTTCCCCGATCGAGATGTTGTCGCCCGGGTATGGGAGGCCCGTGTGGGGCATATCCGCCTGTACCTGCTGGACAGTAATACTGAGGAAAACAGCCCTGAAGACCGGGAATTAACGCTGCAGTTGTATGGCGGGGACGAGTCCACACGCATAAGCCAGGAGATGCTTCTTGGCATTGGAGGAACCCGGGTGCTGGAAGCTCTGGGGCTTTACCCGACAGCATGGCACATCAACGAAGGCCATGCCGCATTCCAGATTATTGAACGTTGCCGGCAAGCCATGGCTGCGGGTTTGAGTTTCGAAGCCGCCCTGGAGGCGGTTGCCGCGGCGACCCTGTTTACCACCCACACACCGGTTGCGGCCGGCCACGATATCTTTTCCAGGGGCCTGGTTCAGGAAGCACTGGGGCGTTACCTGGATGAATCAGGCCTGGATTTCGAGAAAGTGTTCGCTCTGGGTTCCAAAGACAATGGCGACACCTTCAACATGACCAGCCTTGGCCTGCGTGGCTCCCGCTTCCATAACGGCGTCAGCAGGATTCACGGAGGTGTCGCCTCTCGCATGGAGGGAGACATCTGGCCTCAGGTGCCGGCGGACGAGAACCCTCTTGGTTACATCACCAACGGGGTCCACGTGCCTACCTTTCTGGCGCCGGAATGGTCGAGCTTGTTTGATATCCAGGCCCCTACCTGGAAGAGCGAACTGAGAAACCCGGTTTTCTGGGAATTCATTGACCAGATTCCGGACTACCATTACTGGAGCGTTCACAAAGCACTCAAGCAGCAGATGGGCGAATACGTCGTTCGCCAACTGAAGCGCCAGCACAAACGAAACGGTACCGGCCATTCCGTGACGGAACGGATGACCCGCCAACTGATCTCCACGGAGAAGGATACTCTGGTGATCGGTTTTGCCCGGCGGTTCGCCACCTACAAACGCGCTACCCTGATCTTTTCCGACCTTGACCGGCTGGAACAGATTATTACCAATGCGGATCGCCCTGTGGTGCTGGTTTTCGCTGGCAAGGCACATCCGCAGGACAAACCTGGCCAACAGCTGATCAGAGT
>JAWWAM010000575.1:0-2043 GCA_033721715.1 Marinobacter sp. | reverse complement strand
GGGTGGCAAGGAAGGGGAAGCCCGCAGTTACCGTGACATCAAGCACTACAAACGCCGTAAACGGTGGCTTTCATGACAACACCATCCATACCCGAACTGACACTGACGCAGATGTTGCGGGCCCACGCCAGAGAGCGGCCCCAGGGCTTGGCGCTGCGCCAGAAAGACTTTGGTATCTGGCAGGCTTATTCCTGGCAGGATTACTACCAGCGCGCCCGGCATTTCGGTTTGGGGCTCCGTGCTCTCGGCCTTGAGGAAGGTGGCCACGTCGCCATCATTTCGGAAAACCGGGTGGAGTGGGTCATTGCCCAGATGGGTATCGGCATAGCCCGGGGCATCTGTGTGGGGGTCTATCCGACCAGCCCCTGGAACGAGGTGGCCTACGTCCTCGAGCACAGTGATGCGGAAATAGTGGTGTGTGAGGATCAGGAACAGACCGATAAGGTGCTGGAAGCCTGGCCCGACCTGCCAAAGTTGAAGTACACCATTGCCGTCGATATGAAGGGGCTTGGTTATTATCCCGAGCCACCGACGGCGTTCGAGGATATCGAGGCCAGAGGGAGGGAGTTCGAGAAAGAGCACCCCGGGCTGGCGGATGAATTGCTGGATGGCCAGCAGATGGATGACACCGCACTGATGGTTTATACCTCCGGATCTACCGGCCGGCCCAAGGGCGCCATGATCAGCTGGGGTAACCTTCATGCCGCAGCACCCGGGCTTATTGAGCTGTTGCAGGCAGACGAACATGGGTCTTGCCTTTCCTACCTGCCGCTATGCCATGTGGCGGAGCAGGCGGTCACCAACATCGGGCCGGTTTACGCGGGCAGTTCCGTCAGCTTCGGTGAGAGCCTGCGGACAATTCAGGAGGATTTGCGGGAAATTGCGCCCACCTTTTTCCTGGGGGTGCCCAGAATATGGGAGAAACTGCATTCCTCCATCTATATCAAGATCCAGGAAACCGGACGGTTCCGGAGGGCTGTTTTCAACTGGGCAATCCGGGTGTGTTCTTCCACGGCTACCAAGCCCCGGGCGCAGTGGAGCCTGAAAGAAAAATGTCTCTACAACGTCAGCTACTGGCTGGTGTTCCGGGCACTGCAGAATTTCATTGGTCTGCGCCGTTGCACCCTCGCGATGACCGGAGCCGCCCCCATTTCCACCGGGATTCTTGAATTCTTCCGTACCATTGGTGTTCCCCTGGTGGAAGTCTATGGCCAGACGGAAAGCACCGGCGTTGCGACGGCCCAGCCGGCGGATAATGTACACCTCGGGACTGTGGGTGTGGCTATTGCCGGTGTAGAGGTCAAGCTCGGTGAGCATAACGAAATCATCATGCGCGGTGGCAGTATGTTCAAAGGCTATTACAAGAACGAGGAAACAACGGCCGCAACCCTGAAAGACGGCTGGCTGCACACCGGGGATGTGGGCGAATGGCGGGACGGCCAGCTCAAGATTGTTGACCGCCTGAAAGACATCATCATTACTGCCGGAGGTAAGAATCTCTCGCCCACCGAGATTGAAAACACCGTCAAGGCCAGCCCCTACATCAAGGAATGCATCGTGATTGGTGAGGCCAGGAAGTATGTCTCTGCCCTGATTCAGATCGATTTCGACACGGTGGCCAAATGGGCCGAACAGGAACGGATCGCCTACACCACTTTCCGCAGCCTGACTGAGCACGAACGGGTGAACGAACTGATTGAGGCGGAAGTGAACAAGGGCAACGAACAGCTACCCCAGGTAGCGCAGATCAAACGTTTCCATTTGCTCACCAAGGAACTCGATCACGACGATGATGAGGTGACTGCCACCATGAAGGTGCGCCGGAGCAAAATTTATGAGAAATACACTGACGTGATTGAGGCCCTTTACGCCTGATGGGCGCAAAGGGTAAAGGTGGTTTTATCAGGCTGCGTTCTGCTTGCGCCAGGCCAGTTCATTGGTGATCGTGGCCTTGGGTTGCAGCATTCCGAAGTCGATATCGGCAATTTCCTTGCCGTCTTTGAGGCGCTGCACGAAATCCGGATTGGCCAGAGCTTTTTTGCC
>JAWWAM010000574.1:0-2045 GCA_033721715.1 Marinobacter sp. | reverse complement strand
GGTGCCGAACAGCCGGTCCCAGATTATCAGTGTGCCGCCATAGTTGCGGTCAATATAGCCCGGGTTTCGGCCGTGGTGGACCCGATGATGGCTGGGTGTATTGAAGACCAGTTCCACCCAACGTGGCAATTGGCCGATGAGCGTGGTGTGGATAAAGAACTGATAAACCAGTGAAAGGGCGTAGGCAATGCCGATCCACACCGGATTGAAACCGATAACCGCCAGCGGCAGGTAAAATGCCCACATTCCGTTGAAAATGTTGGTGGCGTTCTGACGCATGGCGGTGGAGAAATTCATCCGCTCCGAGGAGTGATGTACCACGTGTGCTGCCCAGAACCAACGAATGCGGTGGCTGGAACGGTGCATCCAGTAGAAACAGAAGTCCACGCCCAGGAAGGTCAGGAACCCCGTCACCCAGTTCAGCTCCAGGTCCAGAATTCGGTGGTGGTAGAGGAAAGCGTATACGGGGAAGGCAATCAGGCCGGCGAACAACAGTTCCGTAACCTGATAACCGGCGCCCAGGCCAAAGTTGCGGATGGCTTCAGGCACATCCATACGCGTGGGGTCATGGCGAATGCGCAGGTATTCCCAGAGGGTGACGGCAATGAAGACGGGCGTGGCTACCACGAAGATCAGTTGTCGCTCATCCAGTGCCAGCCAGGGGGCCAGGGTATCCCAGAGCGACAGCAGACCGCTGCTCTGGAGTACTGCTATCATCAATTCCGTCAAAGTCATAGGTCACCGGTATTATTATGTTTGTTGATACCGGTTAATTCTGAGCCTGCCACGTCGGTAAAAATTGACAATACATGCCACAAAATTGACTATTGATGCCAATGCTGTGGAGATTAACGCTATGGGAGGGATGAGCGTTGGCCAGGGTAATCCGGGTAACCGGCGCCTGGACCGGTCTGCTTTCTGACTGGCTGGACCAGCAAGGGCTGGAGGCCGGATCGTTACGGGCGGCGCTGGCCCGGTGGGCAGCGCGGGACAATGTCCCGGTACCGGTCTGGCGCGATTTGCTGGCGCAGGGGCTGGCGCTGGTGCCGGACCGTATCGCGCCCGAACTGGGTGTAGGGGCCTGCGTGCTTCCCGGCCATGTCGGGGTGTTGGGATACCTGGTGCTGGCCTCGGATACCCTGGGGGAAGCCATGCTGGCTTATCAACGCTATGAAACCCTGTTCTATGGTGCCAGCCTCGCAGAGATCGAGGTTATCGGCGACCAGGCCGAGATGCGCTGGCCCCCCTCGGATAATGAGCTGGGGCAGCAGGCGGATGGCGCCGCGATTGCCGCGCTGGTGACGTTCATGCGTCGGCAGATTGACCAACCACCGCCTCCTTCCGCCATCAGTTTTCTTGAGACTGTTGATGCCCAAACCGCCAGAGCTTATGAGGTATTTTTCGGCTGCCCGGTGACATGGAAGGACAGCCATGTGCGGGTGCGGTTTCCGCTGCATTATCTGAGCCGGCCCATGCCCCGGCGAGACCCCACGTTGAGGGCGTTACTGGACCGGCAGGCAAGAGCATTAGTGAGGGCGCTGCCGCCAGGTAGTGGCGAGGATTATGGGCAGGGCCCCGGAGACAGTTCCGGCACCGACCGCCAGTTGCAGCAAGTGTTGCTCAGGCTGTTGGCCGACGGCGAGCCCACCCTGGCGCGAGCCGCAGGTGCCATGCACATGGCACCGCGCACCCTGCAACGGCGGCTTGCCCGGCACCAGCTAAGCTGGCAACAATGGCTGGACCGCAGTCGGGAGCAACTGGCCCGGCAGTATCTGGGAGACCCGTCCCTGACCCTGACAGACATCGCCCTGCTGCTGGGCTTCTCCGAACAGAGTGCCTTTACCCGGGCCTATCGCCGCTGGACTGGTAATTCGCCGGGCAGGGAGCGCCGGCAGCAGTTCAGCGATTAGCGGTGTAGATCCTCTCCAGGGGTTCGATCTGAGGTTGCCACTGGTCCAGCCACGCCTTGATGTCGCGGGGGATTTTTCCCGGTTTTGGCCAGGGCACAGGGTATTGTTCGGGCTGGAACATGGGTGCAAACAGTG
>JAWWAM010000573.1:0-2053 GCA_033721715.1 Marinobacter sp. | reverse complement strand
TCCACCGAGGCGGAGTACCGCCGGGGTATCAAGGCGCTGTACAGCTATCTCGACCGCCTGTCGCGCCCTGAGCGGCCCGATGCCCAGTTCTTCGCGAGGGCCGACAACCTGGCCAACTGGCTGGGGGATCTGGAAACCCGGCTGGGCAGTCTCTCCCGTACCCTGGGGGAAAGTGTCGGCAAGGCCTCGGTGTCGGATTCCGTTTCCAACATTAATCCGGACGACCCTCTTTCCGAAGATGTAACGGGCGAGGATGTCAAAACTCCATGGACCGAAATAGACGATGTGTTTTATGAAGCCAGGGGCAGTGCCTGGGCCCTGTTGCACATCTTCCGCGCCATAGAGGTGGACTTCCGCAAGGTGCTGAGCGACAAGAATGCTCTGGCCAGCGCCAAACAGATCATTATCGAACTGGAAGGTACCCAGGGAGAAATGTGGAGCCCGGTGATTCTGAACGGCAGCGGCTTTGGTGTGCTGGCCAACCATTCCCTGACTATGGCGGCGTACCTGTCACGCGCCAGTGCTGCAATCAGCGACATGCGCGACTTGCTGACCCGGGGCTGACGTCGGGAAACCTGATGACATAAAAAAACCGGGCCATTTGAGCCCGGTTTTTTTATGTTCGCCTGAAAGGGTGTGCGTCAGCCCTTGTAAGCATTAACGGCGGCTTCAATGGCTTTCTTGGCCTCAGCGGCATTGCCCCAGCCCTGAACCTTGACCCACTTGCCCGGCTCGAGAGTCTTGTAGTTCTCGAAGAAGTGGTGGATCTGGTCCCGCAGCAGTTCCGGCAGGTCATCAATTTCCTGCACATTGTGGTAGGACGTGGTCAGTTTGTCGTGGGGAACCGCCACCAGCTTGGCGTCGCCGCCGGCTTCGTCTTCCATGTTCAGCACCCCAACCGGACGGCAGCGAATAACCGAACCTGCCTGTACCGGGTAGGGGGTGACCACCAGCACATCAATGGGGTCGCCATCGTCGGCCAGAGTGTGGGGGATGAAGCCGTAGTTGGCCGGATAGAACATGGGAGTGGCCATGAAGCGGTCTACCAGCAGCGCGCCCATGTCCTTGTCCAGCTCGTACTTGACCGGCGAGCTGTTCGCCGGGATTTCGATGGCAACGTAGATGTCTTCTGGTGGGTTCTTGCCAACCGGGATATTGTCAAAGTTCATGAGCGATCCTTCCTGAAGTGCGTTTAACTGCGTGGAAAAAGTGGGCGCAATTATACGGGACTATGGTGCGAATCGAAACTAAACGTTGGTCTTGCTACAGCCGCATTTGCTTGGCTATCAGTTCCTTCATGATCTCGTCGGTGCCACCACCAATCGACAGTATCTTCGCATCGCGGTACAGCCGCTCAACAACCGACTCTCGCATAAACCCCATACCGCCATGAATCTGTACCGCTTCGCGGGTGACCTTTTCGCAGACCTCCACCGCAAAGTTTTTCGCCATCGCCACCTGTTTGATCGGGTTCTTGCCTGCCTGCATCAGTGCTGCGCAGCGGTAGGTATATTCCCGCGCCACATCCACCTGCGTAGCCATGTCCACCAGTTTATGGCGCGTTACCTGGAAGCCTTTGACCGGGCGACCAAAGGCCTCCCGATGCCCGGCCCAGGCCATGGCCGCTTCCAGGGCTATTTCGGCGGTCATGTACGCCATAATCGACAGGCTCAGGCGCTCCGCCAGAAAATTGCTCATGATGGCAATGAACCCGGCGTTTTCGGCGCCGATCAGACGGTTGGCGGGCACCCGGCAGTCTTCGAAAAACAACTCGGCCGTATCGCTGGCCCACCAGCCCATTTTGCGAAGTTTCTTGCCCGTGGAGAAGCCGGGCGTGTCGCGGTCTATGAGCAGCAGGCTGACACCCCCGTGACCGTCGCCCCCGGTGCGCACCGCAACTGTGTAGTGATCAGCACGAATGCCGCTGGTGATAAACGTCTTGCTACCGTTGACGATGTAATGATCGCCATCCCTGACTGCCTTCGTCTTGAGGCTGGCCACGTCGGAGCCACCACCGGGTTCGGTGATCGCCAGTGCTGCGATCTTCTCGCCG
>JAWWAM010000572.1:0-2068 GCA_033721715.1 Marinobacter sp. | reverse complement strand
CCGCTCCAGCTGGGTGGTCTGGTAGCCCTTGGGCAGGTCCGGATAAAAATAGTTCTTGCGCTCGAACACCGAGCGGCGCTCAATCTCGGCGTTTACTGCCAGGCCGAACATTACCGCATAGCGGAACGCCTGCTCATTCGGTACGGGCAGGGTGCCCGGCATTGCCAGGTCAACGGCATTGGCCTGGGTATTGGGCTCGGCCCCATAGGCGGTGCTGGAGCCTGAAAAAATCTTGGTTCTGGTGGCAAGCTGAACGTGAATTTCCAGCCCGATCACAATGTCCCACTGCATAGTCGCTCTCCTGTTTCTGGCCTGTTCCGGGCTTATTGCGGTTCACGCTGGTGCCAGTCAGTCACCTGCTGGTATTGATGAGCGGCGTTCAGCAGGCGCGCCTCAGAGAAGTAGTCCCCGATAATCTGCAGGCCCACTGGCAAGCCGTCGACAAATCCTGCCGGCACCGACATCGCCGGAATACCTGCCAGGTTGATGGCAACGGTAAACACGTCCTCCAGGTACATGGTGACCGGGTCGTTGGACTTCTCGCCCTGAACGAAGGCCGGGGAGGGTGTGGTAGGGCTCATCAGCACATCCACTTCCTTGAAGGCGTCAATGAAATCCTGCTGGATCAGTCGGCGTACTTTCTGGGCTTTCAGGTAATAGGCATCAAAATAGCCGGCAGACAGCGCGTAGGTGCCCACCAGAATTCGCCGCTTCACCTCGGCACCAAAACCTTCGGCCCGGGTGCGGGTGTACATATCCATCAGGTCTTTCGGGTCTTCGCAGCGGTAGCCATAACGGGCGCCGTCGAAACGGGACAGGTTGGCGGAGGCCTCTGCCGGAGCAATGACGTAATAGGCCGCGATGGCAAGGTTGGCGTGGGGCAGGGATACGTCCGTTACCGTGGCGCCCAGCTTTTCATACTCGCGGATGGCGCCACGAACCTGCTCTTCCATGGCTGCGCTGAGGTTATCGGCAAAGTACTCCTTCGGCAGGCCGATGCGCAGCCCTTTCAGGGGCTCCTCCAGCGTTGCCGTATAGTCAGGTACCTCCCGGTCGATGGAGGTGGAATCTTTTGGATCGAACCCGGCCATGACATTCAGCATCAGGGCCGCGTCTTCAGCAGAGCGTGCCATGGCGCCGCCCTGGTCAAGGCTGGAGGCAAACGCAATCATCCCGTAACGGGAAACCCGGCCATAGGTTGGCTTCAGACCGGTCACGCCACACAGGGCTGCCGGCTGGCGAATCGAGCCACCGGTATCTGTCGCCGTCGCCGCCGGCACCAGCCGCGCCGCAACCGCCGCCGCAGAACCACCGGAAGAACCGCCCGGGACACGCTTCTCGCCCTTGCTCAGGCCCCAGGGGTTCGTTGTCGCACCAAAATGACTGGACTCGGTAGATGAGCCCATGGCGAACTCGTCCATATTGGTTTTGCCCAGGCATACAGCCCCCGCCTTGCGGAAGTTCTCCGTGACCGTGGCATCGTAGGGTGGCACAAAGTTCGCGAGCATCTTTGATCCACAGGTGGTGGCTACCCCGTTGGTGCAGAAGATATCCTTGTGGGCAAACGGCACCCCGGTCCACGGCGTGGCTTTGCCGGCGGCCCGCTGCTCGTCCGCAGCATGGGCATCTGCCAGGGCCTGGTCTTCGGTGATGGAGATAAAGCTGTTGAGCTGTTCGTCTTCTTTCTTGAGGCGCCCCAGGTATTCCCGGGTCAGCTCCACACTGGAAATCTTGCCGCTTTCCAGTTCACGGGAAAGTTCTGCTACGGATTTGTTATGCATGATGAATCCTGAAATCGCTGGTCGTCAGATCACTCAATACCATTTACTTACTCGATGACACGCGGCACGAGATAAAGGCCATTCTCGGTAGCCGGTGCGATAGCCTGGAAAGCTTCCCGCTGATTGGTCTCGGTTACCTCATCCGGGCGCAGGCGCTGCACTGCATTCAGCGGATGGGCCATGGGCTCCACCGAATCCGTATCGGCTGCACTCAACTGATCCACCAGGTCCAGGATATTGCCCAGATCCTTCTCCAGCGCCGAAACCTGCTCGTCATCCACCCGAAT
>JAWWAM010000571.1:0-2079 GCA_033721715.1 Marinobacter sp. | reverse complement strand
GCGCACAGGTTATAACCCAGAGCCCAGGCCATGTTCTGGCGAATGATGCGACGGGTGCGCTGGGCGGTTTTTAGCGCTTCGCCCAGCTGGGTCAGCTGCCCATTCAGCAGTACGGCGTCCGCCTTGAGCTGCGTCAGGTCAGCGGCACTGCCCATAGCCACCGACACGCCGGCGCCTGCCATTGAGGGCAGATCGTTGAGTCCATCCCCGACCATCATGATGTGGCGGCCCTGTTCACGTAGTTCTTCAAGAACCTGAAGCTTGTCTTCGGGGGATGCCTGTCCGATGGCTTCATCGATACCCAGCATTTGTGCAATCTGCGTAACATGGCCAGAGCGGTCGCCACTGAGCAGAATAGTTCGCAGGCCGGCCTGTTGCAGCATCTGCACCGCTGCTTTTGCGTCGGGCCGGGGCTCGTCGTCCAGTGTGAAGCGGGCAAGCCATTGCGAGTCATTGGCCAGCCAGATTTCCATGCCCCGCTGGTCGTCGCATGCAGGCGACTCATGGCCGGTGCTGGCCTGCACAAAATCCCTGTGGCCTATGTAAAGGCGATGCCCGTCGAGTTTGCCGGACAGCCCGCCACCAAGATGGTTCTGTACGTTCCGCGCAGAGGGGCTACGCAGATGGTGAAACACCCTTGCAATAGGATGTTCCGAGTGTTTCTCCAGGCTGGCTGCCATTTCAAGGCACTGCTCACGGCTGTAGTGGCCGAACACGCGGGTGTCTATGAGGCTGAGCTCGCCCCGGGTCAGGGTGCCTGTTTTGTCGAAAACGACTGTATCGATCGTGTTCAAAGATTCGAGCGTATGCCCGCGGGTGGGCAGCAGCCCAAGCTTTCGAAGCCGCATGGTAGCCGAGGTAATGGCTGTTGGTGTGGCCAGGGAAAGGGCGCAGGGGCAAGTTACCACCAGTACCGACAGGGTGATGTCAAAGGCATTGTCGGCGCCGGCCAGCCACCAGCCAATCCAGATGAGCGGGGCGAGAATCAATACGCGGCTGACAAAAACACCGGCGATGCGGTCGGCCATCAGCGCCACTGGCGGTTTTTCCGCCTGAACCCGGTCAAGTATGCGAAGGATACCCGACAGTCGCGTCTGGGCCCCCGCACGGCGGACCTCCACTTCCAGTGGGTTCTCACCATTCACACTGCCTGCATGGACCTCATCCCCGGGATTGCGGGTTTCGGGCAGGTACTCCCCGGTCAGAGCAGCCTCATTGAGCGTCGAGTTGCCGCTGACAATAACGCCGTCGGCTGGCAGGGTTTCCCCTGGCCTGACCCTGATCACGTCGCCTGCGGCCAGATCATGGGTCGAGATTATTTCGCTTTCGTGGCCACGGATCCGGCTGGCCACCATTGGCTGGAAACCGGCCAATGCATTGCCGGTCAGCCCTGCCCGGTAACGTGCCTGCATTTCGATGTAACGGCCAAGCTGGAGGAAGAACGTAAACATGCACACGGATTCAAAATAGACTTCCTCACCTCCGAAGACGGTCACCCAGGCGCTGGCGACATAGGCAAGCCCAATGGCCGTGGCCACTGGCACATCCATGGTCAGGTGCCGGGTGCGAAGGTCTCTCAATGCGTTGGTAAAGAAAGGACGCGCACTGTAGAGGACGACAGGGGTAGCCACCAGAAGACTGAACCAGCGGAAAAAGCTGACAAACTCCGGCGACAGCTCACTGACCAGTTCAAAATACAGGGGAAAGGCCAGCATCATGGTCTGGAAAGAGCCAATGCCGGCAACGGCCAGGCGGATCAACGCCGACCGGTGCTCTGCTTTCAGGGCCGTCTCGGCTTCATCGGCCTGATAGGGGCGGGCGCGATAACCCAGTTCGTGGATGGCGATCAGCAAGTCGCTGAGCCTTGCCTGTTCCGGGTTCCAGACCAGGCGGGCCCGCTGGGTGCTGTGGTTGACGGAGACGGAAGTCACCCCGGGCTGCTTTGCCATATGATTTTCCAGTAACCATATGCAGGCAGCGCAGGTAATGTCGCTGATCAGCAGTGTCGCTTCCTGGCCGGACCTGACCGGTGCAACGAAGGATTTCTGCACCAGTGGATGGTCCAGCTCCCGTAGCCGG
>JAWWAM010000570.1:0-2084 GCA_033721715.1 Marinobacter sp. | reverse complement strand
TTAAAACCCTTGCGAATCTGCGGCAGAGTAAAGAACACGGCCACCGCCATGAACCACAGTCCTGTCGCCACAGCCATGTAGATGCCATAGGCAGACTGGATGGCAATCGGTGTGCCCGGGCTGATAATCACCGAAAACAGCGAAACGAAGAACAGGGTCGCCTTGGGGTTCAACACGTTCGTCAGAAAGCCAAGCCGATAAGCCGCCAGACCGGATTGTTGCTCGTTCTTTCCAGTCTCCACGTGAATACCGCCGGCTTTCGAACGCAGGCACTGGATTGCAATCCAGGTGAGGTACAGCGCTCCGACAACCTTGAGAATACTGAATAACACCAGGGATTGCTGGATGACCAGGCCGATGCCAAGCAGGGAATATCCCACGTGAATGAGTATGCCTGTGCCGATGCCAAAGGCGGTAAGCAGGGCGTTGCGACGGCTCTGGCACAGGGCCTGGCGGAGCATCACGGCGAAGTCCGGGCCGGGGCTGACAACGGCGAGGAAGTGAACGAGGGCAACGGTAATGAACTCCGGCCAGTAATTTTGCATGCCTGTTGTCTCCTGGAGGAATTCCGGGGCAGGATGTCAGTCTAGAAGGTCAGGAACAAAAAGTCCTGCACAGGATGCGCAGAGTGTTTCGGTCCGGAGCTGAACCATTACCGGATATCCCCTCTATACTCAGGCAAGTGAAACATTCCGACGGCCAGGAGTTGTTGACATGGAAAAACGCAAGGTAGATGTCGCGATTATCGGAGCGGGCACGGCCGGCATGGGTGCTTACCGTGCCGCCCGCAAGCACACAGATAATGTGGTGATGATTGAGGGCGGCCCCTATGGGACCACCTGTGCCAGGGTGGGCTGTATGCCCAGCAAGCTGTTGATTGCAGCAGCAAACAGTGCCCATCACTTGCAAAAGGCGCCGATGTTCGGCGTCCACCCCGGAGAGATCCGCATTGATGGCAAGGCGGTTTTGGCCAGGGTGCGTAAAGAACGGGACCGTTTCGTCAATTTTGTGGTGGAAGCCGTTGAGGGGTTTCCCGAGGCGCATCGTATCCGCGGTCACGCCCGGTTTCTGTCACCTCACCGCATGGTGGTCGGAGATAACCTGGAAGTAGAGGCCGAGCGGGTGGTTATCGCAACCGGCTCCCGGCCGAATATTCCCGGTTTTCTCAAGGATGCTGAGGATCGGCTGGTGGTGAGCGATGACGTGTTTGAGTGGGAGGATCTGCCGCAATCCGTGGCGGTATTCGGCCCCGGCATTATTGGTCTGGAGCTGGGGCAGGCGCTGAGCCGGCTGGGCGTTCGGGTGCGGATGTTTGGCGTCAGTGGTGGGGTTGGTCCGCTTCAGGAGGATACCATTCGGAAATGCGCGCTGGCGTCTTTCAATGAGGAGTTTGCCCTGGATGCAGATTCCGACGTGCAGTCAGTGGAAAGGACAGACGAAGGTGTCCGTATCCGGTTTGCGGATCAGGATCGTGGTGATACCGCGGAAACCTTTGACTACCTGTTGGCGGCTACGGGGCGGCGCCCGAACGTGGATGGGCTGGACATTCAGAATACCGATATTGCCCAGGATGACCGGGGCTCACCCTTGTTCGACCAATACACACTTCAGTGCGGAGATAGTCACATATTCATTGCGGGCGATGCCAACAGTGATACACCGTTACTGCATGAAGCAGCTGATGAGGGGCGCATTGCCGGCGATAATGCTGGCCGTTACCCCGACGTGAGGGCAGGACTGCGGCGGGTACCGCTGGGTATTGTGTTTACCGACCCGCAGATTGCCACTGTGGGCATGACCCTCAAGGAAGTCGAGGAACGGTGCAAGGGCAGCTACGCCGTCGGCAAGTTGTCATTTGAAGGGCAGGGTCGTAGCCGCGTTATTGGTGCCAACAGGGGGTTGTTACATTTATACGGCGAAAGAGGCAGTGGCCTGTTTCTTGGCGCGGAGATGTTTGGCCCCGCCGCAGAACATATCGGCCACCTGCTGGCCTGGGCTGCGCAGAAGCGCATGACGGTGAGTGAAATGCTCGAAATGCCATTTTACCATCCGGTCATCGAAGAGGGGCTCAGGACAGCACTACG
>JAWWAM010000569.1:0-2107 GCA_033721715.1 Marinobacter sp. | reverse complement strand
CAGCACCGTATGGCAGACATGTTCATCCAGACCGAACAGGCCAGAACCATGGCCATCCTGGCTGCCAGCGAAGCGGACTCCGATGACCGCGCCAGCCGCCGGGAAGCCATCTCCATGGCCAAGACCCTGGTGGGCCAGGCCGCACGTTATGTGGGCCAGCAAGGGGTTCAGTTGCACGGCGGCATGGGCGTGACCGACGAAATGTTCGCGGCCCACCTGTTCAAGCGCCTGACCCTGATCAACCTGCTGTTCGGCGATGCCGATCATCACCTGGCACAAGTCAGCGACGGCCTGCTGGCAAAGACCGCCTGAACCCCCAAGGAGAGCAACATGAGCGTTAAACAACTACTGGACCTGACCGGCAAAGTCGCTTTCATTACCGGCGGCTCCCGTGGCCTGGGCCTGCAGATGGCCGAAGCCCTGGGCGAGCTGGGTGCCAGAATTGCGATCAGCGCCCGCAAGCAGCACGAGCTGGATGAGGCCAAGGCGCATCTGGAAACCCAGGGCGTTGAGGTGGTGACGATTGCTGCGGACCTGTCCAACCTGGAGGGCATTCCCGCCGTGGTGGATCAGGTGGTCAGCCAGCTTGGCGATATCGACATCCTGGTCAACAACGCCGGTGCCACTTGGGGTGCGCCAGCGGAAGACTACCCGGCGGAAGGCTGGATGAAGGTGATGAACCTGAATGTGAACGCCGCCTTCTTCCTCACCCAGACCGTGGGCAAGCGCTGCATGATTCCCCGCAACACCGGCAAGGTGATCAACATCGCCTCCATCGCGGGCCTGTCCGGCAATCCGGAAGGTATGAAAACCATTGCCTACAACACCAGCAAGGGCGCCATGGTGAATTTCACTCGCGCGCTGGCGTCCGAATGGGGACATCACAACATCAACGTGAATGCCCTGTGCCCGGGCTTCTTCCCGTCGAAGATGTCCCAGGGCCTGTTGGATGCCCAGGGTGACAAAATGCTGGAACGCATTCCGCTGAATCGCTTTGGTGGCGAGGAAGATCTCAAGGGCGCAGCCGTGCTGCTGGCCTCTGAGGCAGGGCGGCATATCACCGGCCAATGCCTGGCGGTGGATGGCGGCACGCTGGTCAGTTAAGCGAGCGCATTTCGCCTGCTAAAGGCATTGACTGACCTGTTCCGGGTCCAGGTTGCCGCCGGTAATGATCAGAACCGTGTTCTTCTCTGGTGCAGGCGGGACCTGGTTTTCCAGCAACGCTGCCAGGCCCACGCTGGCGCCGGGCTCGACATAGAGCCTGGCCTCGGTCAGCAGGCGCCGGGTCGCCTCCCGAATACCAGCCTCGGAAACCGTCACAATCCGGTCCACCACCTGGCGGGAGGCGGCGTAAGTGCAGTCCCCCACCACCGCCGGTGCCAGACTGGCGGCCCAGGTACCCACCGAGTCGAGGCTGGCGCTGGCATCCTGCTTTTGCCAGGCATTGAACATGGTGGCCGCACCTTCCGGCTCCACGCCAATCAGCTCTACCTCCGGCCGCTGTGCCTTGATAGCCAGCCCGAGTCCGGAAATCAGCCCACCACCGCCAATAGGGCACAGTACCCGATCCACTTCCGGTTGCTGCCGTAGCAGTTCCAGACCAACCGTGCCCTGCCCGGCCATGATGCGGACATCGTTATAGGGGTGAACCAGGGTCAGTCCCTTCTCATCCCGCAATTCGTGGCACAGGGCCACCGCCTGCTGGATAGTGCCCTGAACAATCACCTCGGCCCCCAGCGCCCGGGTGCGGCTGATCTTCAGCGGGCTGGAGCCTTCAGGCATAACCACCGTGAGCGGCACGTCCTGCATGGCTGCCGCCCAGGCCAGGGCAATGGCATGATTCCCGGCAGACACCGTCACCAGGCCGGCCTTAAGTTCATCTTCACTGGCAGTCAGCAGCCAGTTCAACGCCCCTCGGGCCTTGAAGCTGCCGGTGCGCTGAAGGCTCTCGCACTTCAGCCCCAGAGGCTGGCCTATGGCCGCATCCAGATCCGGCACGTTGAGCAGGGGCGTTTCGCCCAGTTGTGGTCGAATACGCTGCTCCGCTTCAAGAATTCCGGATTGGTCAGGAAGGGTTGGTTTGGTCATGGCGCGCGCTCCTGTTGTT
>JAWWAM010000568.1:0-2112 GCA_033721715.1 Marinobacter sp. | reverse complement strand
TGTGCTGCCGGTGTATGCCGAGCGCAAACTGGACGCCCTGACGCGCATTCTGGAAGTAGAACCGCTGGATGCCGCCATTGTCTTTGTCCGCACCAAAGCGGAAACCACGCTGCTGGCAGAAAAGCTGTCAGCACGCGGGCACGCGGTAGCGCCGCTGAACGGCGATCTGAATCAGCGCCAGCGTGAACAGACGGTAGACGACCTCAGGCGCGGCAAGAAAGATATCATCGTGGCAACGGACGTCGCCGCGCGCGGCCTGGACGTGCCACGTATTACCCACGTTATAAACTACGACGTGCCCTACGATACGGAAGCCTATATCCACCGGGTTGGCCGCACCGGCCGCGCGGGTCGCGAAGGCAAGGCGATTCTGCTGGTCACTCCCCGTGAGCGCAGCTGGTTGCGCACCCTGGAGCGCGCCACAAACTCGCCGATGAAATCCTATCAGCTGCCCTCACCCGTTGAGCTCAAGAAAATGCGGGAAGAGCAGTTTGAAACACAACTGCTGGGTTTTGCTGAGGACGGTAAGCTGGCCAAAGCGATGGCGCTTCTGGATGAAATTGCCGAGCGCAATGAAATGGACACGGCAATGGTAGCCGGCGCCCTCGCCTGCTGGCTGGAAGCGTCCCAGCCCGGCTCACTGCCGCTGGAGCAACCAGAGGCCCTGCCGGAGATTTCAGCCACTGCACCCCCACGCAGGGACCGCAAAGGCGGCGGCGGTGGTCGTCCAGGTGGCAAGCCAGGTTACAAACCGGGCTTCAAGAAAGGCCCCAAGGGCCGCGGCGCACCCGGCCCGAAGGGCAAGCCCCCGGGTAAAGGTGGCAAGCCCGCAGGAAAACGCCCGCCCCGTCAGGGCTAATCCAGGCGCTGATAGACTACGAAGCTGTAGTCATAGGGATTGTTGTCGGACGCGGAGAAATCCTCCCGTCCGATTTCTTCCCACTCATCCCAGTTCACTTCCGGAAAGAATGCGTCGCCCTCCACGTCAGCGTGCACCTGGGTGATATAGATTCGATCCACCATCGGCAGGGCTTCTGTGTAAATCTGCCCGCCACCGATAATCATTACTTCCTCCCCGCCTTCAATCTCGGCCTGAGCTTCGGCTTTGACCAGCGCTTCGTCCAGTGACGTTGCAGCCACTGTGCCTGCGGGCGCTTCCCATTCCGGATTCCGTGAAATCACCACGTTCATCCGCCCGGGCAATGGCCGCCCAATGGAGTCCCAGGTTTTCCGCCCCATGATGATGGGCTTGCCCATGGTTGCCTGTTTAAAATACTTCAGATCACCGGGAAGGTGCCATGGCAGCTTGTTGTTACGGCCGATGACCCGGTTTTGGGACATGGCCACTATCAGGGCTTTCCTCATTGATTGTGTATCCTCTTGCTTGGGGACTCCCCCGGATCCGGGGCCCTCTGGGTTTGGGGGCTGCGAGAGGGCGGGCATACGTGTCCAAAAAACGCCTCAAGGCACCCATGCGCGGCTTGAGGCGTTTTCCTGAAAGCCCCACCCGCTGACCTGCAGCCCCCGAAACCATAGGGCCGGAAACCAGGCCAAAAGGTCAAACCGCAATAGGCGCCTTGATCCCGGGATAAGGGTCATACCCGTCAAACTCGAAATCCTCCAGCTCGTACTCGAAGATCGATGAAGGTTTCCGCTTGATCACCAGCTTAGGCAAGGCCCTGGGCGATCTTTTCAGCTGCTCGAAGACGATATCGTCGGTCAGATGATTCTGGTACAGGTGACAATCACCGAACGTGTGAACGAACTCGCCAACATCCAGATCGCATTGCTGGGCGATCATGTGGGTCAGCAGGGCGTAGGACGCGATATTGAAAGGTACGCCCAGAAACAGGTCGGCACTGCGCTGGTAAAGCTGGCAGGAGAGCTTGCCCTCGGAGACGTAGAACTGGAACAGGCAGTGGCAGGGGGCCAGTGCCATTCGGCCCTGGCGGACATTGTCCTGGGGGCCAGTGGATTCGTCAGGGAGTTCGGCCGGGTTCCAGGCGGAGACAATCAGCCGGCGGGAGTTGGGCTTGTTACGGATCTGTTCGATCACGTCACTGATCTGGTCAACCGTACTGCCGTCCGGGCATTGCCAGCTACGCCACTGCT
>JAWWAM010000567.1:0-2125 GCA_033721715.1 Marinobacter sp. | reverse complement strand
CGGATGGCTCAGGCGCCCCGCCGCTTCCGCTTCCCGGAAGAACCGGGATTTCAGGTCCCGCAGTTCATTATCGTCGAAAGCCTGGTAGCTGAGTGTCTTGATTGCCACGGTACGTGCGATTTTCGGGTCCTTGCCCAGATAAACCACGCCCATGGCGCCCCGCCCGATCTCACGCTCAATCTCATATCGGCCCAGGGTTGGCCGGCTCACACTCTGCTGCGGCAACACCAGGGTCCGTGTGCTGTCGAAGTTTCCTGCCACCGTAGCGCCCCCTTCCGCATTCAGATTTTCCAGGGCCGCCAGGCGCTTGTCGGCATCCCGGTATTTACGCTTCTGGGAAAGAATCTGTCTATAGGTAGCACAGGCCCGGTCATACTGCCGTTTGCGTTCCTGCTGGATAGCAATATCGTACTGCAGGCCAAGGGTATCCTCGCTGGGAGGGCAGTCAGACAGAACGTCCAGCGCTTCATCCGGCTGGCCCTGCTGCAGCAACAGCCTGCCCAGACGAGTGCGGGCCATCTGCACGTTCTCGGACAGAGCGTCGATATCCCGCCGGGGTTGCAGCCAGAACAACATGACAAGGTACCCTGCCACCAGCAGTGTTACGACTTCCCCGAGCGGCAGCCAGGCATTACGGTAAAACATGAAGCCAGCCTGCAGAACCACCAGCGACCCGGCTGCCAGCAGTATGATCGGCAGCGCCACCCCGGCGCCCATACGGGGAACCGCAAGCACCAGGAACAGGGCCGACACCATGAGGCCGGCACGAATGGCCACCGCAGACCAGGGGGGGGCGGACAACCCGCGCGCCTCCATGGCAGAGGCGAACACCTCCGGTGACATAGCCATCATCGCGCCGGCGTCGCCAATACCGGACGGGTTGCCCAGAGAACCGAAAAGGATACGATCGGCCCAGCCCAGCATCGGGATTGCGTCGCCGATGAAGACACAGACAAGCGCCAGCACAACGATGAGCAGGCGCAGGCTGAAAATGCGAGAGAATACAAAAACCAGTGAGTTCACAGGAGCCGTTATTGTAGAGAGACAGTCCCGCAAGTTTAGAAAGTGAGCTCGGCCAGCGATAGGTTACCAGGGGCTGTTTTTTGTAAAGGTTTGTTTAGCTGGGATAACGATCACGCCTCTGCCAGAATTGTCCACTGATGACAGCGGTGTAAAGGACGCCAACAGAGCATCTGCCGTATAGTCCACCCCATGGACGTCTCCGCCGGGAAGCATAGCAATGACACTCAAGTTACTGATTGGCCTGATTGTTCTGGCAATCACCACAACCAGCCTTTACCATTCTTTGAAATCCCTGCCACAGGGGCTCGCTTACCATGGTGATGAACAGCCTCTGATTAATCCGCGGTTACTCACCGATCGGACCCTGCACTTTGGCAATGAAGAGCCGCGACTCAACCACGAAATTTTCGACGAAATTTTCGACATGATCGCCAAAGCGCAGCGATTTGTGCTGGTAGACATGTTCCTCTTCAACGACTCCCGCGCTGACGGCAGCCGCCAGAGACCGCTGGCCCGTGAACTTACCGATGCCCTGATTGCCCGTAAGCAGGCTCAGCCCGACATGGACGTTGTCGTGATATCCGATCCCATCAATACGTTCTATGGTGGCACCACCTCGCCCCATTTCCAGCAATTGCGAGAGGCCGGCATACTGGTCGTGGAAACGCGCCTTGAGCGCCTGCGGGACAGCAACCCCCTCTGGTCCGGACTATGGCGTGTCGGTTTTCAGTGGATGGGCAATTCGGCGTCTGCCGGCTGGCTACCCAATGCACTGGGCGAGCAGCCCGCCACCCTGCGCAGCTATCTGGCCCTGCCCAACTTCAAAGCCAATCATCGCAAAACCGTAGTAACAGACAGTGGTGAAGGATTAATTGCACTGGTCACTTCAGCAAACCCCCATGATGGCAGCAGCCACCACAGTAACATTGGTCTGCGGTTCGGGGGGCCGGCCGTAGCCGACCTGCTAAGGACGGAACGGGCCGTGCTGGTAATGTCCGGTGCCGATACCTCCGCAGTGGACACAGCGCTGGCGAGCCTGCCTGACGCTGAGCCTGAATCGGAGGAGACGATCAGAATTGTCACCGAATCCGCCATTCTCTCT
>JAWWAM010000566.1:0-2146 GCA_033721715.1 Marinobacter sp. | reverse complement strand
GGCGGAGCAATGAGCTCTGCCCCGGGGAGTAGTGCCGGTCCGCTTGCGGAATCGCCTGCTGCGCAAAGTGGGCTGGCTGACCAGTACCGCAAATTCGTCATGCGCCGGGTATTGTGCCTCGTCGCCCTGGTGCTGGCGGCCGTTACTGCGGTGTTGGTGGATGTGTCATCAGGGCCGTCCTCGCTGGGTCTGACGGAGGTTGTAAGGGGTCTTTGGAATCCCGCGGCACTCGACGCTGGCACCAGGGTGATTATCCAGGATATCCGCATACCCTATGCCCTGATGGCGGTGGTTGTAGGTGCCTGCCTCGGACTGGCCGGGGCCGAGATGCAGACAGTGCTGAACAATCCGCTGGCGAGCCCCTATACCCTTGGTGTGGGGGCCGCTGCGACTCTGGGCGCCTCGTTGGTGATTGTCTTCAACCTGTCCCTGTTCGGACTGGCCTCGCATATTCTGTTGCCCCTGTCCGCCTTTGTGTTTGCTGCTGCCGCTTCGCTGCTGATCCTGGTGTTGTCCCGTACACTGGGCGCCTCGGTGCACGCGGTGGTGCTGTTTGGCATCGCGCTGTTGTTCGGAATCAACGCCGTGGTGGGGCTGATCCAGTTCGTTGCCGATGCCGAGTCCGTTCAGCAGATCGTGTTCTGGACCATGGGTAGCCTGGCCCGTGCTTCCATGGACAAGGTGGTTATCGTCGCTCTGGTGCTCGCGGTGTGTCTGCCCTTTTCATTGCGTAATGCCTGGGCAATGACCCTCCTGCGCAGTGGCGAGGAGCAGGCACGTAGCCTCGGCGTACCGGTGGAGCGCATGCGCCTGATGGTGTTGATGCGGGTCAGCCTGCTGACAGCGGCGGCCATGGCGTTTGTCGGGGAGATTGGTTTCATCGGGCTGGTAGCGCCCCACATAGCCCGGCTGATGCTGGGGGAGGATCACCGTTTCCTGCTGCCGGGCAGCGCCCTGGCCGGTGCCTTGCTGCTGTCCCTGTCGTCCATCGCCAGCAAATTGCTGGTACCGGGAGTGGTGTTGCCGGTGGGTATTGTTACTGCCCTGGTGGGAATACCGTTGTTCATTGCCCTGATACTTGGCCGCAGTGGGCGGGGGGCGACGCTGTGAGCCTGAAACTGGAGCAACTGACCGCCGGGTACCGGCGTCGACCGGTGTTTCGTGATCTGACTCTGCCGGCTATCGAACCCGGCTCCCTGGTGGCCGTGGTCGGGCCCAACGCCGTGGGCAAGTCTACTCTGCTGAAATCACTGGCCGGGTTGTTGCCGGTGCAGGGGCGTGTCGAGCTGGACGGTCAGGACCTGACAGCACTGGCACCAGCGATGCGGGTACACCGCATAGGCTACCTTCCGCAACCGTTACCCCAGGCCATCCCCCTGGTGGCTTATGAAACTGTCCTCAGTGCCTTCCTTTCTGCCCGCGGTGGCTGGAGCCGGGAGCAAACGGAACAAGCCATAGAGCGAGTATTCGATACGCTTGGTATTCGCTCGCTGGCCCTGAGGCGGTTGTCGGAAATGTCTGGCGGGCAGAGACAGATGGTGGGCCTGGCCCAGGTACTGGTACGCCAGCCGCAACTGATGTTGCTGGATGAGCCCACCAGCGCATTGGATCTGCACTGGCAACTGAACGTGCTGAATGCGGTGAAAGCAGCCACCAGCGGCACCGGCGCCATCGCCATGGTGGCCAGCCACGACCTGAATCTGGCGCTACGCTACTGCGACCAGGTACTGGTGCTTGCGCCCGGTGGCCGGGCGGTGATGGGAGAACCCGAAGAAGTGCTGACTCCTGAGCTGCTGGCGCGCACCTACCATATCGATGCCCGCATCGAACGCTGTTCCCGGGGTCATCCCATTGTTCTTGCCGACCGGCCGGTTATGCCGGTCCCGATACAGGAGATAACTTGATGCCAGCCAAGCACGCCGTGGTGAATACCGATGATGCAGCCCGCTACCTGAAGCGGCTGTGCAAGCATTTCAGCCACAAGATCGATGCCAGTTGGAGCGATTCACAGGGCCGGCTGGAATTCGATATCGGCCAGTGCCGTCTCCAGGCCGCTACCGCAGGCCTGGAACTGCACTGCGAAGCGCCGGACCAGCAACAACTGGATCAACTGGGCGAGGTGGTTGCCTCGCACCTGGTCCGCTTT
>JAWWAM010000565.1:0-2148 GCA_033721715.1 Marinobacter sp. | reverse complement strand
TTGAACTTGGCAATGATCGCCTTCTTCAGGGCCGGCGTACCATCTACGGCGGTGTACTTGGTCTGGCCGTTGTTGATGGCTTCGATAGCCGCCTGTTTGATGTGATCGGGCGTGTCAAAGTCCGGCTCGCCGGCACCAAGGCCAATAATGTCCTGGCCAGCAGCGCGCAGTTCTGCGGCTTTGTTGGTAACTGCGAGAGTGGGGGATGGCTTGATTGCCTGTACTCGGCTGGAAAGTTGAAGGTCCAACTTGCGCTCCTTAAAGCTGCGTCTGATTAGGGCTCAGGCGGCTGAGAGGTAGTGGATTACACCATGTTCAGACCGCCCTGGATGCGACAGATGGTATCATGAAGCCCGCGTGACGATAAGTTTCTCTAACCCGATTGAACGGAGGATGTCTTCCGACTATGGCCACTTCAGAAACTGGCGCGCTGATGAAAGACGGCGCGTTCAAGGTGGATTCCCCGTTTCAGCCTGCCGGCGATCAGCCCAAAGCGATCGAAGGCCTGGTGGATGGCATCCATTCCGGTCTTGCTCACCAGACATTGCTGGGTGTGACCGGTTCGGGCAAGACGTTCACTATTGCGAATGTTATCCAGCAGGTGCAGCGGCCAACCATCATCATGGCCCACAACAAAACACTTGCGGCCCAGTTGTACGGGGAGTTCCGTGAATTCTTTCCGGACAATGCAGTCGAGTATTTTGTTTCCTATTACGATTATTATCAGCCGGAAGCCTATGTTCCCTCGTCCGACACCTTTATTGAGAAAGACGCGTCCATCAATGAGCACATAGAACAGATGCGCCTCTCTGCCACCAAGGCCCTGCTGGAGCGGCCAGACGCGATTATTGTGGCAACGGTTTCCTCTATCTATGGTCTGGGTGACCCTCAGTCCTACCTGAAAATGATGCTTCACCTGGATCGGGGTGATCAGATCGACCAACGCTACATTCTCCGGCGGCTGGCTGAATTGCAGTACACCCGCAACGATATCGAATTTCACCGGGCCAACTACCGGGTGCGTGGTGATGTGATTGACGTGTTTCCTGCGGAATCCGAGAAAGAGGCTATCCGCATTGAACTGTTCGATGACGAAGTGGAAAACCTCAGTTACTTCGATCCCCTGACGGGCGAAGTGCTACGCCGGGTGCCACGAGTGACCATTTACCCCAAGTCCCACTATGTTACTCCAAGACAGACAGTGCTGGACGCTGTGGAACACATCAAGGTGGAACTGGATGGCCGCCTGCAGCAATTGCGTGACAATAACCGTCTGGTGGAGGCCCAGCGCCTGGAAGAACGCACCCGCTACGACATCGAAATGATGCTGGAGCTGGGCTACTGCAACGGTATCGAGAATTACTCACGCTATCTTTCCGGGCGCCGGCCGGGCGAGGCCCCGCCCACCTTATTCGATTACCTGCCTCCCAACGCGTTGCTGGTGGTGGACGAATCCCACGTGACTATTCCGCAAATTGGCGCCATGTATAAAGGCGACCGGTCTCGCAAGGAAACACTGGTGGAGTATGGTTTCAGGCTGCCTTCGGCACTGGATAATCGGCCCATGCGTTTTGATGAGTGGGAGCGGATCGCGCCGCAGATGCTGTTTGTTTCTGCTACCCCGGGCAACTACGAAGCCGAACATTCAGGCCAGGTTGTGGAGCAGGTGGTCCGGCCCACCGGCCTGCTGGACCCGGAAATCGAAGTTCGTCCGGCCTCTACCCAGGTGGACGACCTGCTCTCGGAGATACGCCTGCGCACCAACGTCAACGAACGGGTGCTGGTGACCACGCTGACCAAGCGCATGGCTGAAGATCTTACTGACTTCCTGATGGAACATGACATCCGCGTGCGTTACCTGCATTCGGACATCGATACGGTGGAGCGTGTCGAGATTATCCGGGATCTGCGCCGGGGTGAGTTTGACGTATTGGTGGGGATCAACCTGCTGCGGGAAGGTCTGGATATGCCGGAAGTGTCGCTGGTTACCATCCTCGATGCGGATAAGGAGGGCTTCCTGCGTTCGGAACGTTCCCTGATCCAGACCATCGGCCGGGCTGCCCGTAACCTCCACGGCAAGGCAATTCTCTACGGCGACAGGATCACCGGCTCCATGCAGCGGGCGATTGACGAAACTGAGCGTCGCCG
>JAWWAM010000564.1:0-2150 GCA_033721715.1 Marinobacter sp. | reverse complement strand
TGGTCTTTGCCGTGAATCCGCAGGTGCCGATTGACGCCAGCGCAGCGGTGCGGGCCGGCACCATGGCGCCGGGCGAGCTGACCCGCTCCGGCATGCCCAACCTGCTATCCCAGATGTTCCGCACGATGGTCTATTCCCGCATGCAGTCCGGTATTGCCCAGTACGCACGGGATTACCCGGACAAGGACATCCTGTTGTTCGAACCTACCCGGGATGATGCCAAACTGTTTTTCTCGAACGTATTCAGCTTCCAGTCCCGCCGAATGGTGTGTGAGCATGCCTACCAGATGACACGACGTGACCTGTTGAATCGCGCCGATGAGCTCGAGCCCAAGCTGGCAAAGTATGGTATTCGCCTGCGCAGGGATCGCCTGGAAGATGAGCAGCGCACCATCAGCACCAGCCTTTATGGGGAGATGTTGCCACTCTATGTTGCTAAGGGGCGCAAGAAAAAGGCCCAGAAAGGTCGGCTGGCAACGGGGCTGGATAACGTTACGGAGCTGTTCAGCAAGGCGTTGTAGGGTGTATTGAAGGAATCAGGAAAGCAGGGCGCCGCTTTTGGGGCAGCGCCCTGATTGAGCAGGGCCCGGTCAGAGAATATACCGGCTGAGGTCTTCGTCCTCTGCCAGTTCACCAAGCTTCTCATCCACAAACTCGGCGGTTACTTCAAAGTTTTCGGTAACCTGATCGCCAGCCTCAAACGACAGACTTTCCAGCAGCCGCTCCAGCACAGTGTGCAGGCGCCGGGCACCAATGTTCTCAGTGGTCTCATTGACCTTGTAAGCGACTTCCGCAATACGGGCTATAGCGTCTTCCGTGAAGGACAGCGTGACGCCCTCAGTGCCCATCAGTGCTTCGTATTGCTGCACCAGAGAAGCATCCGGCTCGGTCAGAATGCGCTTGAAGTCCTCCGGGGTCAGCGCCTGCAACTCCACGCGGATTGGCAAGCGGCCCTGGAGTTCCGGAATCAGGTCAGACGGCTTGGAGAGGTGGAAAGCACCGGACGCGATGAACAGGATATGATCTGTTCGCACCGCGCCGTACTTGGTACTGACCGTGCTGCCTTCTATCAATGGCAGAAGATCCCTCTGCACACCTTCCCGGGAGACGTCCGACGACGTGTTTTCCGAACGCTTGGCCACCTTGTCAATTTCATCGATGAAGACTATGCCGTTCTGTTCAACGCTCAGAATGGCCTTTTGCTTGATCTCTTCCTCGTTGACCAGCTTGGCGGCCTCCTCATCCCGAACCTGTTTCATGGCGTCTGCCACTTTCATCTTTCGGGTCTTCCGCTTTTCGGAGGACATGCTGGAGAACATGTTCTGCAGCTGGCTGGTCATCTCCTCCATACCGGGAGGAGCCATGATTTCAACGCCTGCCCCGGTGTTACGCAGATCAACCTCGATTTCCTTGTCATCCAGCTCGCCTTCACGCAGTCGCTTGCGGAACAGCTGGCGGGTAGAGGAATCTTCGACTTTCTGACTGTCTTCCTTGAAGTCCCGTGGCGGCGGCAGCAGCGCATCGAGGATGCGTTCTTCGGCGGCGTCCATGGCGCGATGCTCGTGGCGCTTCATTTCCTTCTCGCGCAGCATCTTGATCGCCATGTCAGCGAGGTCACGGATAATGGACTCCACATCCCGGCCTACGTAGCCCACTTCGGTAAACTTGGTGGCTTCCACTTTCAGGAAGGGGGCATCTGCCAGTTTTGCCAGCCTGCGGGCAATTTCGGTTTTGCCCACACCGGTGGGGCCAATCATCAGTATGTTCTTTGGTGTGATTTCTTCACGCAGCCCGCTTTCCAGCTGCATCCGGCGCCAGCGATTGCGCAGGGCAATGGCGACGGAGCGCTTGGCCTCTTCCTGGCCTACGATGTGTTTGTTGAGCTCGTGGACAATCTCACGGGGGGTCATTGCAGACATGCTAGCTCCGGATCAGTCGTTGGCTGACAGCACTTCAAGGGTGCGATTGTGGTTGGTGTAGATGCAGATGTCGGCCGCGATATCCAGGCCCTTCTCCACAATCTCGCTGGCTTTCAGGTCGGTATTCTCCAGCAGAGCCCGGGCCGAGGCCTGAGCGAACGGTCCGCCGGAGCCAATGGCGATTAGCCCCTGCTCGGGTTCGATAACATCACCATTGCCGGTGATGATCAG
>JAWWAM010000563.1:0-2162 GCA_033721715.1 Marinobacter sp. | reverse complement strand
TTGGAAAAGCTGCGCTGGTTCGGCTATGGCGCCCGCCTGCCGAAACCGGTGCGTCAGGTCCTGGAGGAATTTGCCGATAACGAACGTACCAAACGGACCAAGGCCGACCAGGCTGCTTTATGGGTGCAGGCAGTGGCGGCATTGATCCTGGTTATCGGCCTGGCGTTTCACCTGGCGGAGGTCGGACTTATTGGCCTGCTGGTGATCATCCTTATCACTTCGTTCACGGGCGTTACCGACGAACACCAGATCGGAAAGGCGTTCCAGGAATCCCTACCGTTCACCTCGCTGCTGGTGGTGTTCTTTGCCATAGTAGCGGTCATTCACGAACAACACCTGTTCAAGCCAATCATTGATTTTGTGCTCAGCCTGCCAAAAGATCAGCAACCGGGCATGTTCTTTATTGCCAACGGCCTGCTGTCGATGATCAGCGACAACGTATTTGTGGCCACCGTGTACATCAGTGAAATCAAACAGGCGCTGGATGCCGGCAGTATCGACTACGAGCATTTCCAGGAACTGGCCATCGCCATCAACACTGGCACCAACCTGCCCAGTGTCGCTACACCTAACGGCCAGGCGGCCTTCCTGTTTCTGCTGACCTCTGCCATCGCTCCCCTGGTGCGGCTGTCCTACGGGCGTATGGTGATCATGGCCTTTCCCTACACCATTGTAATGGGTGCTGTGGGCCTGTTCAGCGTGATTAACCTGGTGTAAAGCCTTCAGGCGCTGGTGCTGCCCGTAATTGTTGCTTTGCGGGCAGTGCATTCCCGCGCAGGTCTGTTACTCTTTTTATAACGATAAAAAGACAATGGCCAGCGGCACCAATGATAATTACAGCCAGAATTCGGACCAGGTTTTCCAGTGGTTTCCTGTACAGTAGGAGGAGGCCGGTTACCTGTCCGTCAGCCCCGTCAGCGTTGTCATTGGTGGTCTGTCTTTGCATCGCTCTCCTTTCCGGCCCTGCTGTTGCCCAGCCAGCTCGTGAGACCCTGATAGTGGGTTATGTGGACGTGCCGCCCCTGGCCTATGAGGGTGCCGACGGCCGGGCCGAGGGTGTGTTTATCGATCTGACTCGCCGAGTGGCAGAGGAGGCCGGGTACGACCTGAATTTTCGCTATCTTCCGGTGAGTCGCACCTATTATTACCTTCGTACGGGTGGTATCGATATATGGCCCGGGGTTACCGACGTGCCTGCCCTGAAGGGGGAAGTACTGGAGAGTTTTGTGAGTCCGCTGCCTTTCCAGCTCAGCGCGTGGGGAATGGCGAACATGCCACCGGTTTTGCACTTCGATGATCTGAAGGGCAGATCCCTGATACTTATCTCTGGCTACACCTATGGTGGCCTGGCTGAACATCTTGAAAACACCCCGGGTATATCGATAACGGAAGCCCCCAATCACCTGGCGGCCTTAGCTATGCTGAACCGGGGGCGCGGCGACTATCTGCTGGATTACCAGGACCCGGTAAAGGCCGTACTGGAGGAGTTCCCGGTTCGCGGTATTCGCGAGTACCCCGTGCGCACCCGCAATGCCGCCTGGGTGTTCGCGCTGGCTAATCCGCGAAGCGCCCGGTTGCGTGACGAATTTGATGATGCCTACCTTCGTCTTGCCGAACGCGGTGAGGTTCCGGAACCCAGGGTTCTGAGCGAGGGGTTTCTGCTTCCGGGACTGGCCGACCTGTTTTAGGGTCTGATCAGCTCGATATCCCCGTACCAGGCCGTGGCGGATTCCCCGGTATTGTCGGAATCCGACATAATGGCAACGCCCACCAGCTTTGGTGGTTCGCGGCCGAAGGCCTCTGTGTAATCCGCCACAATGTCCCGTTCCACGGTGACCCATTCGCCGATGTTCTCCGACCCTGAATTCACCGCCACCATCATCGTGGTTTCGGTAAAGGGATTGGCGATGATTTCTCCCTCCGGTAACCGGTTTGCCCAGATATAATTCAGGGCGTTGCCGGGCAGTTCCTCACCGAAGACCACTTCCACCGTTTTGCGTTTGGCGCGCTCAAAGAAACCGGCTTGTTCAGGCTCGAATTCGAACGCTACGTATATCCGAGCCGGGTAGTCATCACCGTTCTTTTTGCGGGCATCGCCCTGCTCGAACACATTGGACACCTTCCAGCGCCAGCGCAGGATCAGGGAATCCCCAGGTTGCACC
>JAWWAM010000562.1:0-2162 GCA_033721715.1 Marinobacter sp. | reverse complement strand
CGGGGGAGTCGTAAATCAGAGCTTTCTGCTCGCCGCGGCCGGCACGAATGTTGGCATCAAGTGCAACGTCCGAGGTGTTCAGGACACCGTCCGGGAACCACTGGCCATGTCCGTTATCGCTTGGTTTCCAGATGGTCTTGGGCGGTTTAATCCAGTCAATGGCAGACGCTTTCTCGCGCCAGAATTCCTCAGGCCGGTCGATGGATTGCCTGAATTCGGAGTGGTAGTCCATAACATCCACCTCGTAGAGTTGTTGTTGTGTGGGGCATTTCTCACAACTGTAAGCGGTTTGAGGTGCAGGACTACTAGACCATAGGCTAACTTTCTGTCTTTTTGGCGATTATTGGTCCCCGGAATTGACTGAAATCACGTTTGCTTCGAGCTGCCCGCTGGCAACCCGGGCGGTTATTTTATCGCCAGGCCGGACCCGATCGGCGTGGCGAACAATGTCGCCGTTGTCCTGCTGGACGATCGCATAGCCCCGGCCAAGGGTGGCCAGGGGGCTGACCACGTGGAGGGTCTGGCCCATGTGCTCCATGCGCTCGCGCCGACGCAGGATAGTTTCCCTTGCTGCCCTGACCAGTCGGTCAGCAAGCTGGCGCACACTGGTCTGGCTATCGCTTAGCCGTCTGGCTGGTGATTGCATTGCCAGGCGTTGCCCGAGATGGGCGGCTCTGACCCTGTCGCGTGCAACCCGTTGTGTAATGGCCGTGTTCAGTCGCAGGTCCAGTTCGTCCATGCGCTGGGCTTTTTCCATCAGTTCCCGGCGTGGATCACGCAGCCGGGCCGAAAGGTGCTCCAGTCGGGTCTCCATGCGCTTGAGCGCACGACTGGCGGCCCCGGCCAGTCGCAGTTCGCGCTCCCGGAGCTGGCGCAGCCAGTCATTCTGGTCCGGGGAAACTTTTTCGGCCGCGGCTGATGGCGTGGGCGCGCGCAGATCCGCGACGAAATCCGCAATCGTGATATCCACTTCGTGACCGACCGCGCTGACGGTTGGCAGCGGGCATTGCGCTATTGCCCGCGCCACGGCTTCTTCATTAAAACACCAGAGATCTTCCAGGGAGCCACCCCCACGCCCAATAATCAGAACATCGGCAACGCCATGGCGGGCAGCCCGGTCAATGGCGCGAACGATGTCGGCCGTAGCGGCTTTCCCCTGGACCGCCGTGGGGTAGAGGGTGACCGGTATGGCAGGGCACCGCCTCGCGAGCACCGTGAGAATGTCGTGGATAGCTGCGCCGGTGGGCGAGGTGACCACCCCTATATGCCTGGGCGTTGTCGGCAGCGGTTTCTTGCGGGCTGCATCAAACAGCCCTTCGTGTTGCAGTTTACGTTTCAGTTCCTCGAAAGCCTGTTGCAGTGCCCCCAGGCCGGCCGGCTCGATGTGCTCCACAATAATCTGGAAGTCGCCCCGGTTCTCATAGAGCGTGACCTTGCCACGGATACGCACCTGTTCGCCTTCTTTCGGGACCTCCTTAACACGTTGATTGAAGCCCCGGAACATGGCGCAGCGGATCTGGCACTTGCGATCCTTGAGGGAAAAATACCAGTGGCCGGAGGAAGGGCGGGATAGGCCTGACAGCTCCCCCTCGACCCAGACCTGCATGAAGCTGGCCTCAAGCAGATGGCGAGCCTGGTGATTCAGTTCGCTGACACTCAGTGCCCGGGGCCGGGAATCCTGAAAACCACTGTCCAAGGGAGGCGCTCCGTGTTGATGCATACGCACAAGCCGAATATGGAGGGTAAAAATAACGAAAATTCAAAAAGATGCAACCCGGCGGTCAAACAACGCTGGTTTACTGTCAACCACGGCCCATTTATAATAGGTCGATTAAGGATTTTGCTTTGTTACATCCCGTCGGGTGTGGCGCCGCAATCCTCCAATCTAGCATGTTCAAAAGGCGGATCCCAATGCTGCGAATTGCCGAAGAAGCCCTCACCTTTGACGATGTACTGCTCGTTCCAGGACGTTCAGAGGTCCTTCCTCATCAGGTCAACCTGCAGACGCAATTGACCAAAGGTATCAAGCTCAACATTCCTCTGGTGTCGGCGGCCATGGATACCGTTACCGAAGCGGATCTGGCCATCTCCATGGCCCAGGAGGGCGGTATCGGCATCATGCACAAGAGCATGTCTGTAGAGCAACAGGCCGCAGCGGTCCG
>JAWWAM010000561.1:0-2163 GCA_033721715.1 Marinobacter sp. | reverse complement strand
TGGACGACTCATGGAACAGTCCGAACTACAGGCATTGGCGGACAAACTCGACAGACTGATCGAACACTGTCGCAAACTGGAGCGTGACAACGCGATGCTGCGCGAGCTGCAGGACGACTGGAACCGCGAGCGGGCGCAGCTTATGCACAAGAATGATCTTGCCAAAAACAAGATCGAAGCCATGATAGGACGCCTTCGGGCCCTGGAGCACCACTGATGCCACAGCAGCCGACAACCGTCGAAGTCAAGATTCTCGACAAGGAATACCTGGTCGCCTGCCCTGAGGAAGAGCAGGACGCCCTCTTACAGGCCGCCAGGCACCTGGATGTAAAAATGCGGGAAATCCGCTCCAGCGGGAAAGTCTTCGGCACCGAGCGCATCGCGGTAATGGCAGCGCTGAACATCACCCATGATTTGCTGGAACGGGACACCATGTCCAGTGCCGCCAGCTCAATTCTCAGTGCCATGGACGAGAAACTGGATACCGCCCTGGGTGAAACCTCCGGTAACTAAGCATTACACACGGATCCGAATCAGGTGTTGCAATCAGCCCCGGCAATACCCGTATAATGAGAACAACTTCCTGGGCTGTTCGCTGGTCGGATTCGTCCTCGAGCCGATGCGCACTACCCAGGTGGCTACTCCAGGGCATTGTGAGCACGTCCCCTAACGGGGAAAGCCTAATATGTCACAGCGGCCACCGACCTTGAACTTTGGGTTCAAGGGCCACATCCGATAACGGCAGCCCGGGAAGCTTATTTTGACCAACGTTATCTCCCCTCACTCTTTCGAAGACCACCCGGATTCACCATCACGCAGCAAACTCCGCAAGACCCTCAGGCAAAAACGCCGGGCTCTTTCTGTGGAAGAACAGCAGATAGCGGCCGACCAGCTTGCCCTGAACCTGCTGCGACATCCCGACCTCTACCGTGCACGCCACGTGGCCATTTACCTACCCAACGACGGTGAAATCGATCCTCAGGTTTATGCCCACATCGCCCGCAGGAGGGGGGTCCGGTTCTATCTGCCGGTTCTGCACCCGGTTCATCACGGCAGACTGGTTTTCAGCCGCTTTACTGACAACACAACACTCAAAGCCAACCGATTCGGCATTCCGGAACCGTCCTTCCAAAGCGGGCTAAAACGCCCGCCCTGGGCCCTGGATGCGGTGCTGTTTCCACTGGTAGGGTTTGACGCATTCGGTGGCAGGCTAGGAATGGGCGGTGGTTTCTATGACCGCACCTTCGCGTTTACACGCGTCCGGCCACGGCTGGCCCCCAAGCTCATCGGGCTGGCCCACGAATGTCAGAAGGTATCGGAGTTACCGCTGGAGCCCTGGGATATTCCGTTGCACAGTGTGGTTACCGACAGGGGGTACTACCGGGGGAAAGCTGGAAAACAGGGTTGAGGAAATTCAGTCCCGGACGGCGGGAACCATGCCTATTTCGCTGCCGTCAGCACTGTAAATGGCCCTCGGCTCATCCTGGGAAGCCTGAAGCGAGGTGAAGCCGGTAATCACTAGACCAACAGCAAAAATCAGCACAATCGACCGAATGATATCGGGCTTGCGGGCCATGGTGAGGATCTCCGGTATCCGAGAGGGTAAAATCTATCTAAATCAGGTGACTATTCTTGTTTTCAAGAATTAGACGAAAGACTAACACCTATCCTGGATTTTACAATTTTTGACAGATTAAATTTTTGCAATCTTTGAGCTGGCCTTCCACCCTGGGAGCGGGAGGCTTTCCAAAACACGCTCAAGCACATCCATGTGACGCTTGAGCTCCGCCATCCATGGCTCCGCACATTTTTGGAAAGCCTCCCGCTCCCAGGCCGAATCCGAGTTAACCGGATCTGTTATTACCCGCGCCCAGAAACAGCTGGTAAGCCTCGTTATCAGTCATGTTTTCGTAGCGAAAACCCACCTTGTCGAGCATCTTCTCGAAGTCTTTTACTTCGCGGTCTTCCACCTGAGCTCCCAGCAAGACACGGCTATAAGCCGCACCGTGGTTGCGGTAGTGAAACATGGAGATGTTCCAGCGGGTGCCCAGTGACATCAGGAATTTCAGCAGGGCGCCCGGGCGTTCCGGAAACTCGAACTGGAACACCTTTTCGTTGGTAATGGTCGGGGCATGGCCGCCCACCATATGACGGATATGCTGT
>JAWWAM010000560.1:0-2164 GCA_033721715.1 Marinobacter sp. | reverse complement strand
GCCTTTACGAAAACGCTGTATAAAGGCCTCGGATTCCGCAATCGACTGTTCCATATTGCGAATCAGCTCATCGACGTCCTGGCGAATACCCACCAGCTCGTTCTCTAGCGAGCCTATCGCCTGGGCGTTCAGGTTGTGCTTGAGATACAGCACCTGATCCTGGAACGCCTGCAACACTGGCTCCATGCGCTCTTCGGCGTTGTGCATGCGGCTGATCAGCTGGCTGTACTGGGTACGGGTTTCCTCAAGCTGCTGTTCGCTGCTGCGGCGCAGCGAGGCGCTCTCGTATTCACCCAGTTCATCCTCCCATTCATCGAACAGTGCTTCAGCCACGTCTTCCACTTTATCGATGCGGTCGCGCACATCTTCCGCACTCGACTTGCTGTCCTCGTAGGCATCGCTGATTTCGGCGTAGCGATCCTTGAGCGCGGTATCCGGCGTATCCACTACGCTCTGGAAGCGTTCCAGGGAAGAGCGGAAGGTTTCCTGGGCCTCGTTCTGGCTGTCCCTGGCGTTTTCCACCCGGTCCACCAGAATCTCGCGCTTTTCATACCCGAGTTTTTCCATGGTGTTGTAATACAGGGAGGAGCACCCGCCCAGAAGCACCGCGCTGAGCAGCAAAAGCCCCAGCCGTCGGAGACCGGGTAGTGAGATTAAGCTGGCAGTGGCAGGGGTGGACATAATGTGCGCTCCGGTTGGCATGTGTGTGCGGCTCTGGGAAGTGAAGCATGACGGGAAGGTGCTGACAAGCGTGGATGTGCTCCGGGTTGCCCGCGCAGTGCCTGTGATCGCCCTGTTCACTGGCTCTGGTGCGCAATGGTAGCTGCCAGTTTCCGGGCTTCCTGCACTCTCGCACAAATGTTGCCGACTAGCCGTGGCCGCATGCCAAATACCCATAAATCGGGCCACTGATCGCTGCCATACAACGCAGACGCCGTTAACCGGCCCTCCGAATCCACAAGGCCAAGGTGGCCGATCAGTTGGGACAAGCCGCTTCGGTACCCGGTTGCAAAGATCACCACATCACACGTCAGCGACTGACCATCAACAAACTCGACACTGTGCCGTTCAAAACGGCGGACGTCAGGGACCACCTGAATCCGGCCCTCCTTGACGGCAGCCACAAAACCATCATCAAAACCCGGCGCGGTTCCTTTCAGCTCCAGGCGGGAACAGACGCCCAGTTCCGGTGTACGTATTCCCCATTTTTCCAGGTTGCCGAAACACAGGCGCGACATGAAGGCGCCAACCCTGTCCTGAACCTTCAGGGGCAATGTCGTCAGCAAGGGCGCCATAAGCTGGGTTGGCAGCCCCAGCACGCGGACCGGTAGCAAATGCGTGCCCTGGCGCATGGAAATGGCCAGAGATCGACAGCCGCCATCCCGCACCAGGCAGTTGGCCACATCAATACCGGAATTGGCGCCGCCAACGATCAGAACCCGTTGGTGGTGATAGTCTTTGGCATTGCCGAAGTCCGCTGCGTGCTTCTGGATTATCTGCGTGGTGTCGCGGCCTTCCCAGGCGGGAATATAGGGCACCCGCTCAGGCCCGGTGGCTAATATCACCCGCTCTGCCTGCAATGCCCCATGGCTGGTATCCAGAAGCCATCTGCTGTTTTCACGGCACAAACCGCGAACAGAAACACCGTAGCGGATATCAACGCCGTGGGCCTCAACGAGCCAGTGCGCGTATTGTTCAAGGTACGCAATATAGTCCTGGCACCTCACGAATGCGCCCAGCTTACGGGGCAATGGCTTTCCGGGGAGCCCGGAAAGCCAGCGGTGAGTATTGAGCCGCAACTGACTGTGGCGTTCACGCCAGGCACTTCCCGGCGCGTGCTTCGCTTCCAGAATCACCGGGCGCATACCTTGCTGCCGAAGGTAATAGGCGAGCGACAACCCGGAGGTTCCCGCCCCAACGATGACAGGGGTGTTCATTTCAGAGCGTGGCGGTTCTACGCAAACCATGGCAGTACATAGCCCCGGTAGGGTCCCCCTGATAACCAGGCGGAAGCGGCTCAACCAGCAGTGACGGCATGCGACTGAAGGGGAAGAACAGCGTGGAGTCACGCTGCAGCTCGGCACGCACTCTGGCACAGGCAAACTGCGTTGGCTCGGCAACAAACATCGCTGCCATCAGGTCGAAAGGGTAGAAGCCCTCCCGG
>JAWWAM010000559.1:0-2164 GCA_033721715.1 Marinobacter sp. | reverse complement strand
GAACAGCCCGAGCAACAGGCTCTGGTGCGGAACATCCAGACCCGCTTCAACCAGCACGCCGGTGCTGGCGAGCAAGGTGCTCATGTGGCAACTGTGATGAGCGATTTACTGACCGCAGAGGTCCGCACCGTCGATATTGCCACCCTGACCGACCGCTGGCACCAGGAAATCGGCGAGATTCCGGGGCTGATTGCTCTGCATATCCAGGAACCAGGCTTCGGTCCGGCGGGTGTTCCCATCGAAATACGGCTGCAGGGCACTGATCTGGACGCACTCAAAGCCGCCGCCCGTTTTCTGAGTGGGGAAGTTGCGAGCTATAACGGCACGTTCAACGTACTCGATGACCTGCGCCCCGGCAAGCCACAAAGGATTCTGACGCTGAACGACAGCGCTCTGTCCCTGGGCCTGAATGCTGCCGAGGTTGCCCGCCAGATCCGCACCGGCCTGCTGGGAGATATCGTCGATACGGTACAGATCGGTGACCAGCACATCGAAATCCTCGTACGCCAGACCAGCGCCGAACGCAACACACGCCAGTTCCTGGACGAGACTGTGATCACCACAGCCAATGGCCAGATGGTTCCATTACGGGAAGTGGCCACCATCACCGAGGAGCGGCAATGGTCACAGGTCACCCGTATTGACGGCCTGCGTACGGTCACTGTCTCGGCTGATGTGAATGGCCGACTAACTAATGCCGATGCCATTGTGACGGACCTGCAGAAGCGGGCGTTCCCGGAGCTTCGCAAACAATGGCCCGAGATCAGCCTGCAGGTTGAAGGTCAGACCGCCCGCTCCCGCGAAACTGGCCAGTCCATTGCCCGGGGACTGCTGATCGGGCTTCTGGGAATTTTCCTGATCCTGTCGTTCCAGTTCCGCAGCTATCTGGAGCCGATCATTGTCATGCTGGCGATCCCGGTGGCATTTATGGGTGCCGTTTGGGGCCACTTGCTCATGGGCTACAACCTGTCCATGCCCTCGCTTATCGGCGCAGCCTCCCTGGCCGGGATAGTGGTCAACAACGCCATCCTTCTGGTGCAGTTCATCAAGAGCTACCGGCAACAGGGCATGAGTGCCGCGGAAGCAGCGGGTGCTGCCAGCCGGGCCCGCTTCCGGGCCATCCTGATCACCACCAGCACTACCGTGGCCGGTCTTTTGCCCCTGCTGGCTGAAACCAGCACCCAGGCGATGGCCGTTATTCCATTGGTGATATCCGTGGTGTTCGGCCTGCTGATATCCACCGTTGTAATACTGGTGGCACTGCCGGCACTATACGCGATTCTTGAGGATCTTGGCTGGGCGAGAAACGTGGAATCCTGAAACGAGGAGACCAGGATCAATGTCCCGGCCGCTGATTCAAGAGCCGACCAGGTCCATCCCCGGCTTGCCATACCAGTACCCGTTGCAGGGGGGGGCCTCCACCAGCTGCAGCGGATCGGTTGCCGGCGTCTCGCCGCGGCGTACCTGATCAAAGCGTTGCACCACTTCGTCCATACCCTGGTGTTCCGGGCTCAGGCGCACGGTGGAAACGCCCATGCGTTCCATATCCGGCAGCTCATGCATCAGGTCGTAACGCGAACCGGACAGAGTCGAGATACCGTTCAGGCGAAACAGTTCCTGCGACTCCCGGGAACGCAATTCCATACCATCCGGATGCTCGATGCAGCGGAACTCGCAATTATCCTTGGGCAGATTGTAATGGCGGGCCGTGAAACAGCGAGAAGACCAGGCCAGGGGAAGAAAGCCCCAGGCGAACACTTCTGCCGGTAACTCCAGACATTCTTCTTTCAGCCCCCGGATCAGGTGGTTCAGTGTTTCCTTGCCCAGTTCCACTGGCAGATTCCAGCCCTTCAGCCCCTGCCTGGCCAGTATTTTAAGCGTGGCCACATTGTAGATATTCATCGACGGGCCGGTGATAAACGGAATCCCGTTCTGAATGGCAACCTGCAGGGCACTCTGATCGTTAGCTTCCACCACAAACTCATTCTGATCACAGATCCGGCGCAAGCGGCGCAAGTCAGCTTCAGATTCAATCAGTGTCTGGGTGGAAAGCACCACGTCTTTACCACAGGCCTTTAGATCACGAGCCAGATCGAACCAGTCGTCAGGCTTCAGCTCACGCCTGCGGGAACAAACGGCTTCGCCCAGATAGATGGTATCTACG
>JAWWAM010000558.1:0-2166 GCA_033721715.1 Marinobacter sp. | reverse complement strand
TTGACCGCCTCTGTGAGAATGGCGTTGATCAGCCGGATTATCGGGGCGTCGTCTTCCTGCTCCAGCAGATCTTCAGTTTCCGGTACCGAGTCTGCCAGCGAGGCCAGATCCATGTCATCGCCGATACCTTCCACCATTTGCATGGCCTCGGCGGAATCGTTCTGATAGGCCGCGTTCAGGGCCGCATCAAATCTCGCCGGCTCAATGGTGGAAAACCTGGCCCGGCCACCACTGATGCGGTTGGCTTCCGCCAGTGCGGAATGGCCGGCCCCCGGACGCACCAGGATAACGGGCTCGCCGTGGTCGTCACGGGTCAGAATCACGCCGTTGCGCTTGGCGAACGTGAATGGAAGACGGCCCAGCGGAGCATCCTGCGGCTGAAGTTCTGTGTCTGTGTCCACGATCGTCCTCGTTTTGTTGCCGGGGCCGGAAGGCGAGAGTTCCAGAATCCCTTTTTATTCAATTAATTCAGAAAGGCTACCATAGGATATGGAACCGCTGAATAACTCTATACACTATACTGCCAATAAAACTTTTCAGTCTGATAACCTGTGAGCCTTTTGCCGGCTCTCACCAGCGCTTTTCGGGACAATCAATGCTTTTAACCAGCTCGAGGTTACCACTGTTACTCGCCACCGTCGCAGGCATTACCATGATCACTGTGACAGCCTGGCAGGGATATCGTTTCTGGCAGAACGAAACCGATACCACCACGACTACCCCGGCCATGCCGACGCAGACAACGACCAATGTCCCGCAGGAGCCGAACATCAATCTGGCCTCTCTTGACCTGTTTGGCAAACCCGGCGAGGTAGCGACTGAGGCCGAAGCAGACACCGAGAATCTGCCGGAAACCAATCTGCGGCTATTCCTCCGGGGTGTATTGGCGGCATCCGGAGATTTTCCGGGCAGCGCGCTGATCGAGGACGACAAAAGCAAAACCGAAGCCTATCTTGTTGGTGACGAACTTCCCGGCAATGCCACGCTTCGTTCCGTACGGGCAAACCGGGTCATCATTGAAAGAGGTGGCAAGCTCGAAAACCTGTATTTTCCGGAAGATGAAGACCGGTCTGGCGTATCCCTGGCCTCCACTCAAACTTCCGGTGACCAGCAGGAACCGCAGCCCCAGGTCCGGCCTGCCAATACCGGCCAGGCATCCTCCAACTCTGATGACAACAGTGAGCAACGCCGGGACGAAATTCGCCGGCGACTGGAGCAACTTCGTGAACGCCTGAGAACCAACAACTGAGGCCCCCCATGGAGACGGCCACACTGCTAGCTCAACGCCGTTGCTCCCTGCTCTCTCTGATCTCGGTGTTCATGATCGTTACCACACTGACGGTGGCCGCTTTCGAGCTGAGCGAGAAACTGATGGAATATGTCCGCTCCGAATTCGGTGATGAAGCCCACGGCCGCCTCAGAACCTGGCAGAATCTCCACAACATGGCTTCAAACGCCCCTGTCGGCCGGCAACTACAGCTGGTCAATTCGTTCTTCAACCGCGCCCGTTTCGTAACGGACATGGAACACTGGGGCGAGGAAGATTACTGGGCCACGCCCGTAGAATTGCTCACTACCAACGGTGGCGACTGTGAGGATTTCTCCATCGCCAAGTACCTGACACTGAAATCCATGGGTGTGCCGGATGAACAGCTGCGCATCGTGTATGTTAAAGCCCTGGAGCTCAACCAGGCCCATATGGTGCTGGCATGGTATCCAGAGCCCGACGCGGACCCGCTGATACTCGATAACCTCATTAACGCCATCAAGCCCGCCTCCCAGCGGCCGGACCTTGAGCCGGTCTACAGCTTCAACGGCGATGGCCTTTGGCTGAATCAATCCGGCGGTGACAACAAGCGTATCGGCGAAGCCGAGAAGCTTTCCCGCTGGCAGGATCTGAACTCACGGCTAATGGACAGCCTCCGGTGACGTCATAAGACACAAGACTTGTCGCCAAGTGACATAGCCGCCGCGAGAATTGCCGGTACAATCCAGGGGATATTCAAACCACAGTGGAAGGATGACCAATATGCGACGCTGGAACGGCTGGGGCGATGACCAGTTCAACCTCGAATTACCGGATGGCGGGCGCCAGTTCCTTGAAGATCGCATCGGTACTGCCACCCCACTCAGTGACACTTCCCTTGACGCTGCCTGTGCACAGGT
>JAWWAM010000557.1:0-2171 GCA_033721715.1 Marinobacter sp. | reverse complement strand
GGACGGCTGGCCATGGGACGATTGTCCCACTGCGGTCCGCCCACGGCGCCCAGCAGAATGGCGTCTGCCTTGCGGGCCTTGTCCAGGGTCTCGTCTGGCAGCGGCGTGTCAGTTTCATCGATAGCCGCGCCGCCAACCAGTGCGGATTCGAAGTGCAGATCCAGGCTGAACTTTTCGTTCACCTTGTGCAGGATTTTCTCGGCTTCAGCGACAATTTCCGGGCCAATGCCGTCGCCCGGGAGCATGAGAATCGTTCGGGACATTTTGTTTCCTTTGATATTTTTACATTGTCGGATTACGTCTGCGGCTCATTGCGCCCTTCACGGGTAAATCCGACTCACGGTTTGCAATTCAACGTCAACCACCGGCCCCAAACAACCACGGGGCCGTCTTCCGCCGGGACTCTTCATAAGCCTTGATGACCTCCGCATCCTCAAGCGTCACACCGATATCATCCAGGCCGTTCAGCAAACAGTGCCGGCGGAAATCGTCCACCTCAAAACTGAATGACTCGCCGGATGGGGTGGTAACCGTTTTTGCTTCCAGATCTATTGCCAGCTGATAGCCTTCTTGCTCCTCTGCTTCCCGGAACAACTGATCAACTGTTTTCTCATCAAGAACAATAGGTAACAACCCATTCTTAAAGCAGTTATTGTAAAAAATATCCGCAAAACTGGGCGCTATGATAACGCGGAAACCGTAATCCTCCAGCGCCCAGGGGGCGTGCTCACGACTGGAGCCACAGCCGAAGTTGCGCCGTGCCAGCAATACGCTCGCATTCTTGTAGCGGTCCTGGTTAAGCACGAAGTCCGGGTTAATCGGCCGCTGTGAACAATCCTGGTCCGGCTTGCCTTCATCCAGGTAACGGAGCTCATCGAACAGATTGGGGCCGAAGCCAGTGCGCTTGATGGACTTCAGAAACTGCTTGGGAATAATCATGTCCGTATCCACATTGGACCGGTCCATGGGGGCAACGACGCCCTTGTGTTGCTTTAACGCTCGCATGGTGTGTCTCCTGTGGATCAGTTCATCATCTCGCGGACATCAACAAAGTGGCCATTGATCGCAGCTGCAGCCGCCATCGCCGGACTCACCAGGTGCGTACGCCCACCAAAGCCCTGACGGCCCTCAAAATTGCGGTTGGAGGTCGATGCACAGTGCTCTCCCTGCCCGAGCTTGTCGGCGTTCATGGCCAGACACATGGAACAGCCAGGGTCACGCCACTCAAGACCAGCTTCGAGAAAAATCTTGTCCAGCCCTTCCTGCTCGGCCTGGACTTTTACCAGCCCGGAGCCCGGCACAACCATCGCTTGCTTGAGCGACGGTGACACCTTGCGCCCTTTCACAACCGCCGCGGCCTCGCGAAGGTCTTCGATGCGGCTATTGGTGCAGGAACCGATAAACACCCGATCCAGCTTGATATCGGTAATCGCCATGTTGGGCTTGAGACCCATGTATTTCAGAGCGCGCACAATGCCTTCGCGCTTGATGGGGTCTGATTCTGCCTCCGGATCGGGCACCTGGCCATCAACACCGGCGACCATTTCCGGAGAGGTGCCCCAACTCACCTGCGGCATGATATCGGAACCCTCAAGCTCCACCACTTTGTCGAAGACCGCATCATCATCGCTGTGCAGCGTCTTCCAGTACTCAATAGCCCGGTCCCGCATCTCCCCTTTCGGAGCAAACGGGCGGTCTTTCACGTAGTCGATGGTGGTCTGATCCACTGCCACCATACCCACACGTGCGCCGGCCTCGATGGACATGTTGCAGATAGTCATGCGGGCTTCCATGGACAGGTCACGAATCGCTTCTCCACCAAACTCGATCGCGTGGCCAGTGCCGCCAGCGGTACCAATTTTGCCGATGATGGCCAGTACAACGTCCTTGCCAGTCACACCCGGCCCCAGTTTGCCATTCACCTTCACCAGCATGTTCTTCATTTTCTGCTGAACCAGGCACTGGGTTGCCAGTACGTGTTCCACTTCGGACGTGCCAATGCCATGAGCCAGGCACCCGAACGCGCCGTGTGTAGAGGTGTGAGAGTCCCCACAAACTATGCTCATGCCGGGAAGCGTTGCGCCCTGCTCTGGCCCGATCACATGGACGATGCCCTGGCGCTGGTCCTTGATCTTGAACTCAAGAATGCCTAACTCGTCGCAGTTCTTGTC
>JAWWAM010000556.1:0-2174 GCA_033721715.1 Marinobacter sp. | reverse complement strand
GGAAGAATACCTGATTGGTATGACACCAAAAAAAATCCTGCGTCGCCCTGGTCCGGAAATCACCCCGGGCTGGGGCCAGAACCTGCCTCCCTTGCTTCGTCGTCTCTACGCTGCCCGTGGCGTCACCTCTGATGAGCAGCTTAGTTATACCCTGAAACACCTGGCCTCACCCATGGAGCTCCGCGGGATCGACCGTGCTGTTTCTCTGCTGAGCGAGGCGATTGCCAGCCAGCAGCGGGTGCTGATTCTGGGCGATTTCGACGCTGACGGAGCCACCAGCACTGCAGTGGCCATGCTGGGCCTGGGGATGCTGGGATTGAACGACATTGACTTCCGGGTGCCCAGCCGTTTTTCCGATGGTTATGGCCTGACGCCAGGCATTATTCACCGTTTACAGGAAGACGGCGCCCTGCCGGACCTGCTGATCACCGTGGACAACGGTATTTCCGCGGTAGAAGGCGTTCGCGCCGCACGGGAACTTGGCATAAAAGTGGTGGTGACCGATCACCATCTGGCTGGCGAAATCCTGCCAGACGCCGATGCCATCGTGAATCCCAACCAGCCCGGTTGCCCATTCCTGAGCAAGAACGCGGCGGGGGTGGGTGTCATGTTCTACGTGCTGACGGCCTTGCGTAAACATCTGCGGGAACAGGGGTTGCTGCCGGATCCTCAACCCAACCTTGGTAACCTGCTGGATCTGGTGGCCCTGGGCACCGTAGCGGACGTTGTACCGCTGGATCACAATAATCGCATCTTCGTCGAACAGGGCCTGCGCCGAATCCGACAGGGCGAAGCCCGCCCCGGTATCCTGGCGTTACTGGAAGTGGCCGGCCGCGACCATAGCGAAATCAGCTCTACTGACCTGGGTTTTGTGGTCGGCCCGAGACTTAACGCTGCCGGCCGTCTTGATGACATGAGCGTGGGGATTGCTTGCCTGCTTGCGGACAGCCGCGACGAGGCCCAGCGCCTGGCCCGGGAGCTGGACACCTTCAACCGCGAACGGCGGACGATCGAAAAAGACATGAAAACCCAGGCCCAGGACCTGCTGGCGTCCATGTCGCTGGACATTGAAGGTTTACCCTGGGGGCTGGCGCTGTTCGACACTGACTGGCACCAGGGCGTGATCGGCATACTGGCCGCCCGCATCCGCGAACAGACCCACCGCCCGACTATTGCCTTTGCGCCAGACGATAACGGCGAGGATATCAAAGGTTCCGCACGCTCCATTCCCGGCCTGCATATCCGCGATGTGCTTGCTGTGGTCGACGCCCGTCATCCGGGTATGATGAAAAAATACGGTGGCCACGCCATGGCGGCCGGCATGACCCTCTCCCGTGGAGATCTGGACGCTTTCAGCGAGGCGTTCGACAGGGCCGTGCGTGACACGCTGCGAGCGGAAGATCTGGAGGCCGCCATCACCACCGATGGCCCCCTGAGTCCCGACGAACTCCATCTGGATACCGCCACCCTGCTGAAGCGGGCGGGCCCCTGGGGGCAGCATTTTCCGGAGCCTTTGTTTGATGGCGACTTCCGCGTGGTCAGCCAGCGCATTGTCGGTGAAAATCATCTGAAGCTGGTGCTCCAGTTGGAAGAGGGCGGCGCGATTATCGACGGCATTGCCTTCAATACCGGGCCTGAAGTGCCTGACTACACCAGAACCGGTGCCCGGGTGGTGTACAAGCCTGACGCCAATACCTTTCGTGGGCGTACTAACCTGCAGCTTTTGGTGGATTATCTGGAGCCTTTGGCCTGACCTGAAGGTTGGAAGTCTGGCACAGGGGTGGGGGCTCTTTTCTTCTGGGAAAAGAACTCGCTGCGCTCAGCCACCTTTTCCCGGCAGAAAAGAGCCCCCACCCCCATGCCGATCAAACCTGAGAGATAACGCCGTAGGACCGGACATTGTTGGATTACGAGACGGTGCCTCTAATCCAACCTACGGTTTTGGCGTTAACTGTGGGCTCTGGGCATTGGTCGGTGAGGCCTTTCCAGGATCGTCAAAAACATGGATGTTTTTGTCGAGCGTACATGGACGCATTCACAGCGTATCCCGGAAGGGCCTGCCCGATTGGCGCTTTCCCCGAAGTCGCGGTTAGCACCGGCTGATTTAAAAACAGATTTCCGGTAGAATCTCGCGTCTGATTTTGATCGCATCCATTTTCCGAGAGTGAGTAAGG
>JAWWAM010000555.1:0-2177 GCA_033721715.1 Marinobacter sp. | reverse complement strand
TACCATCGAGAGCACTCTGTCGATGGGTCTGCTGCTGGTGGAGCGGGGGGAGCTGGACAGGGCAGGCCTGGTCCGGGCGCTAACCACTGGCCCGGCTTCGGTCATTGGTCGTTCTGCTGAACTGCGGGAAGGCGCGGTGGCAGACCTGTGCGTGTTCGACCCCGCTGCCAGCTGGAGACAGGGCGACACCAACCTCTGTTCCGTAGGACGCCACGTTCCTTTGCCCGGTAAAGATCTGCCAGGTGTGGTTCGGCTTACCCTGTGCAACGGCCAACAGGCCTGGCCCCGCAATAACCTGTAGCCTGGGCTTTCATGTCGGCAAAATGTGGCAGAGGTTGCGGAACCTCTGTCGAGCCCGTCACAGTTCCTTACCTTTTTGCTTCAGAGCCCTTGATGACAGGCACCTGTGCCAAAGTATTCTTGTCGTGGCCGGCCTAATCTCGGCCAGACAATAATAATTCAGGAGTCATCCCCGTGAAACTAGTCAACCTACCGCGAAAGGCCACAGCGGTTGCTGCCCTGTGTGCCAGTCTTGCGTTGTCGCCGCTTGCCCAGGCGGAATCGGACCTCATGGAGCGAAGCTTCTGTGTGTTTGATCCGGTGGGGGCCAACGGCCCGCTGTTCGCTATTACCAAAACCTTCCAGCCCATCGCCCTCAAGGAAGGCATCAAACTGAACCTGCGTGCCTATACCGACGAGAAAGTCGCCGCCGAAGACTTCAAGGCCGGACAGTGTGACGCCGTATTGCTCACCGGCACCCGTGCCCGCGAATTCAACAAATTCACCGGTACCCTGGAGGCTATGGGGGCTGTGCCCGGTGAAGAGGAAATGCGGCTGCTGTACAACACCCTCAGCCAGGAAAAGGCGCGCCCGTTCCTGATCGACGGAGACTACGAAGTGGCCGGTGTTTTCCCCGGTGGCGCGGTGTACCTCCATACCCGTGATCGTGCGATCGATTCCGTGGAAAAGCTGCAGGGTAAACGCATTGCCACCCTGGATTTTGACAGCGCCTCCGTGCGCATGGTGCGGCATGTGGGTGCTTCCGTAGTGGGCTCCAACTCTGCCAACTTTGCGGGCAAGTTCAACAATGGCAGTGTCGATCTGGCCTATGCACCGGCTGTGGCCTATTCCCCCCTGGAACTCTACAAAGGTGTGACCCCCAATGGGGGCGTGTTCAAGTACGCGCTGGCCTACATGAACTTTCAGGTGATTATCCATCGCGATCGCTTCCCGGATAGCGCAGGCCAGATGGTGCGTAACCAGGCCATCCAGCGCATCGATGAGGCCTATGAAATCATCGCTGAAGCCGAAGCTGGTATTCCCGAGGATGTGTGGATGCATCCGCCACAGGAAGACGTCGCCGAATACGACAAGATGCTTCGCAAGGTGCGGTTGTCATTACTGGAAGACGGTGTCTACGACGAACGCGCTATCAGCCTGATGAAGGCGATTCGTTGCCGGGTGGATGCTTCCCGTTCCGAGTGTGCGTCCTGAGGAGCGGATAACCGGGGGCGAGCGCCCCCGGTTGCGGTGTTAGCGGATTGAGTCTTTCAGCGCCTTGCCTGCCTTGAAGCCGACAGTCTTGCTGGCAGGTATCCGGATGGTTGCCCCGGTTTGGGGGTTGCGGCCATCGCGGGCTTCACGGCTGCGAATGTTGAAGGTGCCGAAACCAATCAGGGTGGTGTCTTCGCCCCGGGCCGCAGCAGCGGAGATCTGGTCGGTGAAGGCTGTGATCACTTCGCTGGCTTTCTCCCGGGTCAATCCGGTCTGGTCTGCAACAGCGGCGGCAAGTTCAGGTTTGCGCATTGGATACTCCTTGTTGTCGTTTTTGGTTATTCACCGGTGGCTGCGTAACCGCCGGCTGACCAAATCTATAGCGGTTTGCGACGCATTGTGCAAACCGGTAATCGGAATACATTTGAGCCTCCGGCTTCATTTGCGGGCGGAGTCGCATAAAAACAGGGAGTTGTGGGCGATAATGCCGTTTCGGTTACAAACTGTAACCAAGCAGGTGGGCGGCCCCGGCCGGACGAGGCTCCGGTTGCCCTAAAAATAAAAAGGTAAGATGTTATGACACGTATTCAGAAACCTGCCAACCGGCCACCTCACGGGTTTGTCCGGTTTCGCGGTGCCGTAACGGCAGTTCTTGCAGGAATGGTTCTCAGTGGTTGTGGTGT
>JAWWAM010000554.1:0-2184 GCA_033721715.1 Marinobacter sp. | reverse complement strand
GAGGGAGATGAGGGCCGCGTTCAGCTAGACGGCAACACCTACAATGTGGACGAGGTAGTCCCGTTTGAAGGCATCGAACCCTACCTGGAACTGGCCGAACGGGACGGCAAGCTTTCCGGTTTTCGCTTTGGCCTGAACCAGGCACGGGGCACGCTTTCCGGTGAGATCGCCAGCTTCAGCGGCAACCTTGGCCTGAAGATCAACGATGCCAATGGCAACCCGGTGGATGCCACGCTGTTTGATAGTGCAGGTGTAGCCACCAACCACCGCGCGACGCAGATTGGCCTGGCTGCAGAAGACGGAAGCTGCGGCGAATGTGTGCCACTAACGAACCTGCTTTCCATGGATGTTGGCGTGGATAACGGCGACGGCACTGTTGGCTTCACCGAAGACCTGTTCCTGGCATTCCAGGGTGAGTCCGTAGACTGGCAGGACCTGGATGGCACCAACGTGATACAAGGGCCGGAAGGAGTCTTCCTTAACCTGCCTACCAGTATGACGCTGGATATGCAGACGTTGCAGAATGGCGTGCAGCGGGAACGGACGCATTATGTGGATCGTGGTACGGGGATGTTTTGATTACAATACCCTGCATTCGCCCATTCACGTAATGCAGGAGTCTTTTTGGTGATCCGTTCTTTCTACTGGCACGACTACGAAACCTTCGGGGTCGACCCCATCCATGATCGCCCCTCCCAGTTTGCCGGTGTGCGCACGGATGCGGACCTGAACATCATTGAAGACCCGTTGGTTATCTACTGTGCCCCGGCCGACGATTACCTGCCTTCACCGGAAGCCTGCCTGATTACCGGCATTACGCCCCAAAAGGCCCTGGAAGAGGGGCTTCCCGAGGCGGAATTCATTGCGCAGATCAACGAGGCCTTCAGCCAGCCCGGCACCTGCGCCGTTGGTTACAACAGCCTGCGATTCGATGAGGAAGTAACCCGCCACACCCTGTACCGAAACCTCCGTGACCCCTACGCCCGGGAATGGCAGAACGGCAATTCCCGCTGGGATATCATCGACATGGTAAGGCTGACTTACGCCCTACGCCCGGAAGGCATCAACTGGCCGAAGAAGGAAGACGGCAGCCCCAGTTTCAAGTTGGAGGAGCTAACCGTCGCTAACGGCATCGCCCACGAAGCGGCCCATGATGCGATGTCGGATGTGGAAGCCACCATTGCCGTAGCGAAGCTGATCAAGGAAAAGCAGCCCAAGCTGTTCGACTTCGTACTGCAGAACAAGGATAAACACTCCACCCGCGCGATGTTGGATACCGCCAGTATGAAGCCGGTTTTTCATATCTCCGCCAAGTACCCGGCCAAAAGAGGCTGCTGCGCTATGGTGGCGCCGGTGGCCGAGCATCCCACCAACAAGAATCTGGTGATTGTTTATGACTTGCGGGAAGACCCCAGCGAGCTGATCCACGCCAGTCCCGAACAGATCCGTGAGCGGGTATTTACTTCCCAGGCAGACCTGGGTGAGGGAACAGCCCGATTCCCACTCAAAGGCGTTCAGTTGAACAAATGCCCGGTGTTGGCGCCCGCCACCATGCTGAAGTCACTTTCTGAAGAGCGGCTGGCTGAGCTGGAACTGAACGGTGACAAGTTGCGTGAACACCTGGCGATGCTCCGCAAAGCCCCCGACCTGCCAGCAAGAATCGCCCAGGCCTTTGACCAATCCCACGAAGGCGACCTGACCGATCCTGATGAACAACTCTACGCGGGTGGCTTTATCAGCAAAACTGACCGCGAAAAGCTTAACTGGCTGTTGCAGCAACCGGTGGAAACGTTGGGCGAGCAGGAAGTACGGTTTGAAGATGCGCGACTGGATGAGTTGTTGTTTCGGTACCGTGCGAGGAACTACCCCAATACCCTGATCGGTGAGGAGATGGAGCGTTGGGAGGCGTTCCGCGGCCAGCGCCTGATGAAGCCGAAAAAGGGGTGGCGGTCCCTGGAGGCTTTTGCCATGGAATTACAGCGGCTTGCAGCGGACCCGGAACTGACACCGGAGAAGCAGCATGTGCTGGAGGAGTTGCATCTGTATGGGGAGTCTTTGATTCCTTATGTGTAGCGGGCAATGGTTTTGTCGGATTACGCCCAACGGGCCGTAATCCGACATCCAGGCCCTATAAGGAGCTCACCGCCGCCGCTGAAAGTAAACACTTAACCCTTGTCCCATCAG
>JAWWAM010000553.1:0-2191 GCA_033721715.1 Marinobacter sp. | reverse complement strand
ACTCTGCCGGCGTGCTTGCCGAGTGTCGTCGCGTGTTGCGACCCGGCGGGAGACTGTTTGTTTCGACCTTGCTGGACGGCACGCTGGATGAGCTGCGTGCCGCCTGGCACCAGGCCGATCCGGGGCATGAGCATGTTAACCACTTTGAAAGCGAGGATGCGTTTCGCAGGCAGGCTCTCAAAGTACTGCCGGCGCCGCGCATTTCTACCGAATCCATTGCCCTGGATTACCCGTCACCGATGGCCCTGCTGACTGAGCTGAAAGCCATCGGGGCCGGTTTCAAGGGGACGTCCCGCCGTCGCAATGCGACAGGACCGGGACGTTTGCGGGCCATGTGCCGCCATTACCCCAAAGGAGATGATGGCCGGGTCTACGCCACATACCGGGCCGCATGGCTGACGTGCCGCCTGCCACACTGATAGGGGAGTTCTCTGGGCTATGGCCAGAAAAAGCTATTTTGTAACAGGCACCGATACGGGCGTTGGAAAAACTCTGGTGTCTGCCGCCATTCTTGAGGCAGCTGCGGCCCTTGGCAAGCGCACGCTGGCAATGAAACCGGTGGCCTCCGGCTGTGACGAAACACCTGACGGGCTACGCAATGAAGATGCGCTGATATTGATGGAGGCGATGTCGGAATCACTGGGTTACGATCAGGTTAATCCGATAGCACTGAAGCCCGCTATCGCTCCACACGTAGCAGCCGCTCAGGCTGGCCGTACGGTCACGGCGGAACGCCTGGTGGGCTTCTGTCGCGGCTTGCAGATGCGACCAGCGGATCTTCTGCTGGTAGAGGGGGCAGGCGGCTGGCGCGTACCCCTGAATGATCGCGAAACATACTCTGCCATGCCTGGGGCGCTGCAGATGCCGGTCATACTGGTGGTGCCTCTCAAACTCGGATGCATCAATCACGCCCTTCTGACCGCTGAAGCCATCCGCCGTGACGGACTGTCTGTTGCCGGATGGGTTGCCAATCGGCCGGTTCCTGAGATCATGACCTGTGAGCAGGAAACCCTGGAATATCTGGTCAACCATCTGGCGGCTCCCTGCATGGGTGTGCTGCCGTGGCAGGAAAAAGCGGACCCCAGGATTCTGGCGAGAAGCCTGAATGTGAATTGTTTGTTTGAAAATTGACCAGAAATGTGGCTTACTTGAGTCAATTAATGGTCATTGGACACTGCAGTTATGATCAATAACACATTGGGAATTGGTATCCAGGGCATCCAGACCGGTATGCAGGGTATGGAGAATGCCGCCCGCCAGATTGCCCGCGGTGGCGCGGATGGCCCTCGCGGTACTGCGGAAGGCGCCGGTGACCTGGTCGGGCCCATCATTGATCTCAAACTCTATGAGCGCAGTGTTGAAGCCTCCGCCCAGGTGGTCAAGACGGCTGATGAGACCCTTGGCACGCTTCTGGACATAAAAGCCTGAACCGCCACTCCACGATAGTTTGCTCAACTTTTACGGCTACCTGAATCGCTGACATGATGATTTCCGGTTCCCCGCCTTCGGTATCCTCCGTGTATGCCTCCTCGGTGACAGAAAATGCCCGGGGACTGGAAGAGGCAGAGCTACAAGCGCTGGCGGATCTTAAATCCCGGGATCGGGAAGTCCGTGCCCATGAGGCTGCTCATCAGGCAGTAGGCGGGCAATACGCCGGATCCATTTCCTATGTGTATGAACGTGGCCCTGACGGCGCCCAGTATGCTGTTGGTGGTGAAGTGTCCATCGACACCTCCCCGGTTCAGGGCGATCCCCAGGCAACCATCGAAAAAATGCGTGTGGTGAGCGCGGCAGCACTCGCACCAGCGGAACCTTCCCCCCAGGATCGCGCTGTTGCTGCCGAGGCCATGCAGCTTATGCTGCAGGCCCGCGCCGAGTTGTCATCAGAACTTGGCGCTGCTCAAGGCAGCGATCCCGGAGACAACAGCGACAGCGCCGAGCCCGTTGCCGAAGAGTCCCGGAATGCTGCCAATGCTTACCAGACCGTCTCCGGTTTTGGAGAGGGTGAGGCAGGAAACGAACAAACCCCCTCCCGGTTCGCGGCAACCGCCTGATAACCAGTGCTTTAACCCCGTCTTTGTAGTTTCTCGTCTGCTATTTCCGTAAAACTTCACCACAAAATGCAACACAAATTTCAAGCGTGGCTATTGACAATTCTGTGCCACTAAACGTATGTTTCAAACAAGTGTTT
>JAWWAM010000552.1:0-2197 GCA_033721715.1 Marinobacter sp. | reverse complement strand
GTCGTCGCTGGTGCCAGCACTTGCCACTTGGCATCGAATGTCAGCACATCGGTCAGGTTTTCCATGCGTGGGCCGGCGTCGATAGCCTGTTGCAGGTTGAGCATGCCGTCAATTTCGCTGAACAAGCGCTCCGAGAGGCTTTTGATTCGTGCTTCCTCATCGGCAGAAAGCGTAATCTGGCCCTCCATACAGGCCGGCAGGTACTGGTTGAAAGCCTGCAGGAAATCGGGATTGTTGGCGGTGAAGTTTTCACTGAGGTACATGTACAAGGGCGCGTAACGGAGGAAGTGGGCATTCAGTTCGCCAGCGCGTGTCTTGTCGGGTTCGTGCAGGTCAATCATGGCTCGCCTGTCCATCAGGGCCGCATCGATTCGGCCACGGTGCAACAGGGCAAGCAACTGGCTCGGGAGGGAAACGCTGATGAAAACCTCAAAGCCGTTGTCCTCAAGCCAGGCTTTCTCATTACTGCCGTCCACTACTCCAAGGCGGGCAGATTCTGGCACCACATCCGGATCCGTCGTGAAAAAATACCATTTCTCAAGGGCGACCGGATTGCTTCTTTTCGCAGTAGAATCAAGTTCTATGGAAGGATCTATGGCAAAGTAACCATCGATCAGGTTTCGTCGCAGGGCGTGTACGGCCCGATTTTGCGGGGCGATCCGGATGCGGGTCGACCAGCCGGCCTGGCTCGCTGCGCAGTTGACTGTATCTACCGTCTCTCCAACCACCTTTGCGCCCCCGGCGCCCCCCATTGCCGGTACCTGGTAAGGCGAGGACGCAAATGTATAGAGGTTGACTACAGGGGGGCGGGCGTGAGCGACTGACAGGGCAACTGTACCGATTACACCCAGTACCACAGGCCGGAGATCCATGGTGAGCCTTTTATCCATTATTGTTAACAATATTGAACTCAGCCTAGCACTCACTCGGGGCTTTTGCCTCACAACTTTTAGTCATATGCTTGCAGATACGAACAACAATAAAGGTTTTTAAATGTCTGATGTAAAAGCATCGATTCTTGTTGTCGACGACGACCTGGCCATTCGTGAGCTATTGCAGGAACACCTGTCCCGTGTTGGTTACGACGTGATGACCGCCGCCGAAGGTGATGGCATGCGTCAACGGCTGGCGCAGTCAAAGGTGGACCTGATCGTTCTCGACATCATGATGCCCGGCGACGATGGCTTTACGCTTTGCCGGGAAATCCGCGAGCATTCGCAGGTGCCCATCATTATGCTGACGGCGAGTTCCGATGAAACCGACCGGGTGGTGGGCCTGGAAATTGGTGCCGACGATTACCTGGCCAAACCGTTCAGTGCCCGTGAACTGCAGGCCAGGGTAAAGGCGTTGTTGCGGCGCTCGAGCTTTACCCGAACAGACAACCCCCGGTTTGTGCGTTTTGACCGCTGGCGGCTGGACACATTGGCCCATGAGCTCATCTCGGACCAGGGGCGCGCCATCCCTTTGTCCGGCGCCGACTTTGCGCTGTTACAGCTTTTTCTTGCTCATCCCAACGAAGTGCTGGACCGTGACACTATCTCCGGGGTTACCCGTGGCCGGGAATCCATGCCGCTCGACCGGGTTGTAGATGTCGCAGTCAGCCGCCTGCGGCAGCGCCTGGGAGATCAGGGGCGCAACCCCAGGCTGATCAAGACAGTGCGCGGGGCAGGGTATCTGCTGGCGGCAACGGTGTCTTATGCCGCGGAATGATACCGGGGCGGTCGATACCGGGCGCAAGGTATGGCGCCTTGTGCCATCGTCGCTCCTGGGGCGCATCCTGCTGCTGACCCTGCTGGCCATGGGTGTCGCCCAGGTGGCGTCGAGTATGATCTGGGTCGGGACCTTCCGCGCCCAGCAGGTGGAGGGGCTGGTCAATACCACCCGCAATCTTGCCTCTTCAGCGGCGGCCACCACTCAGTTCTTCAAGTCTCTGCCACTGCAATACCGGCATATTGTGCTGGACCAGCTGAGAGATATGGGGGGATCCCGATTCTTTGTCTCCCTGAATGACAAGCGTATCAATATGCGTGCGCTCCCGGACAGTGAACGTAAGCAACTGGTCACAGAGGAAGTCGAGGCTGTCCTCAGGAGCCGGCTGGGTAAATCCACCAATCTGTATGTAGAGTTCGTTCACCCTGATGACCTGCGAATTCTCAATACCCAGCTGCCACTGGATGCATTACCCAAATCCTGGGCT
>JAWWAM010000551.1:0-2201 GCA_033721715.1 Marinobacter sp. | reverse complement strand
ATGCGCTGGCGCTGCCAGTACCCCACACTTCGTGACATACACGAGTCAGCGCGGCTGTCAGCGTGGTCTTGCCATGGTCTACGTGACCAATGGTGCCCACGTTTACGTGCGGCTTGTTACGCTCAAATTTTGCTTTAGACATTCGACCTATCTCCCTAATCAACCAGACCGTGACGTTGACCGGACAAATAATGGAGCTCATGACCGGAATTGAACCGGTGACCTCATCCTTACCAAGGATGTGCTCTACCGACTGAGCTACATGAGCGCTTTCAACACAACTACAAATTGGAGCGGGCAGCGGGAATCGAACCCGCGTCATCAGCTTGGAAGGCTGAGGTAATAGCCACTATACGATGCCCGCGAGCAATTAAGTGGTGGAGGGGGCAGGATTCGAACCTGCGAAGCTTTCGCGTCAGATTTACAGTCTGATCCCTTTGGCCACTCGGGAACCCCTCCGAGTCAGTCTCGCCAACGGCGAACCTGATTAAAACTAAAAAGTGGAGCTGGCGGACGGAATCGAACCCCCGACCTGCTGATTACAAGTCAGCTGCTCTACCAACTGAGCTACGCCAGCTCACATTCGCCTCTTCAGCGAGGGCGGTATACTACGGATTTTCAGAGACTGTTGCAACACCTTCGCAACGCCTGATTTCGACCAGGTCGAAATTGTCCGCATAATCCGATTCTGCCGCCTCAACCGCGCCGGACTCCGGCATCAGTTCGTCCTCAAAAACGAGCGCGTAGCTTATCTGATTTCGTGGGAAGTTGGCCAGTATTGCATTGAGATTCTGACGTTTTTTTTCTTCAAGTACCGTTTCAGCAGCCCGCCTTGACTCGAACAGACCCAGGGAAATGGCATTTTTGTTTTCACCCCGCCTGACAAGGTAGGAATCAATACCTCGGCGCTGAAGATCCCGGAACAGCGCCAGCGCCCTGTCTGTAGGCTGCGGAGGAACAATCACCCAGTGTAATGGCGTCAACTCCCGCTCCTCTTCCCGGATTTCATACGCCCCCCCGGGACTACCAAGCGAGAGGTAGGCTTCGCGCGCAGCGTCAGCATTCTCAAACCAGCCCAGCCGAACACAATAGCGCTGAGATACAGGCTCCCTTGGCTCCACCACAGTTTCTACCTGGCCCAGCGCCGCTTCCGATGAAACCGGAAGCTCCGGCACCTGCGCCTCTTGGCTGGCAGGGGATACAGTTCGAAGGTCCGCGACCCTCGGCAGGGCCTGCCGTTCTGACACCACGGCGACACGCTTGGGAACAAAGCTGTCTCCATAAAACCAGAGCGCCCCATTAATCAACAACAGACCAAGAGCAAGCCACTTCATTCCGGCTCCCACTCCCCGTCAACGGCCGCAAGCCCGCTCAGGACCAGGTAGGGGTCATGGATGGCGGAAAGACCGGCGCCAATCAGGCCCGAAGCGTCCCCCCCGGTCACCAGAACCCGATCAAGCCCGAAACGGCTGCAGTCCCGATGTATTCGCGTAACCATGGCCTCACGAAGCCACACCAGCCCATGCTGGACGCACTCGGTGGTGGAGGTTCCGGGGGTGGCCTGCTCCGCATCCAGGCTGTCGAACCCGATCCTGGCAGCATCCTGCTTGAGGGAACGGAGCATCATCTGTTTGCCGGGCAGGATGTAACCTCCCAGATGGGCACCGGACCTGGCAACGTAATCAACAGTAATGGCACTGCCGGCGTCCACAACCGCAAAACCGGCGGCCCCTGTCGCCTGCCAGCCACCACACATGGCGTGCCAGCGATCCGCCCCCATCCGGTGTACATCCTTATAGGCGTTGACCAGATTGCCACGGCGGCTTTCGGCCCAATGAAAGATAACGGGAGCACTGAATGTGGCCTCAAGCCTCGCCTGCAGCTGGCGACGACGGTCCTCGGCTATCACGGTCGATATTGCAACGCGTTCTACAGCATCCTTCCAGGGCGCCCACTCGGGGAAAGCTCCGCCCTCCTTCAGGCGGACAAAACCCTTCTCCAGAACCTCCCCTTCGGCAAGTAGCTGCCATTTCATACGGGTATTTCCGGCGTCAATCAGTAACTTCATGAGCGTACACGCAGGCTTATTTCGCCAGCACGAACCTTGACCAGCTCGTCGCCATCGGAAATCAGATAGTTGCCGGAATCATCTATACCATGACCGGTTCCGGCGAGTTCACCCTGACTTGCCACCAGCGCCT
>JAWWAM010000550.1:0-2202 GCA_033721715.1 Marinobacter sp. | reverse complement strand
TTTCTCCGGATTGTGTCCGGGCGATATCATCAGGGCATGAAAGCCCGCCACGTGCGTATCGGCAAGGACGTTCGGTTTTCTGATGCGCTGACCTTCATGGCGGGAGACCGGGAGCACGCGGGCGAAGCGTTTGCGGGGGACATTATAGGCTTGCATAACCACGGTACAATTCAGTTGGGCGATACATTTACCTCGGGCGAAGAAATGAAGTTTACCGGCATTCCCAACTTTGCGCCGGAGCTGTTTCGCCGGATTCGCCTGAAAGACCCGCTCAAGTCCAAACAGCTGCAGAAAGGTCTGATTCAGCTTGCCGAGGAGGGGGCTGTGCAGGTGTTTCGGCCGCTGCGTAATAACGATCTGATTGTGGGCGCAGTTGGCGTACTCCAGTTCGATGTGGTGGTCAGCCGGCTCAAGAGTGAGTACAAGGTGGAAGCGGTATATGAGCCAATCAATGTGGCGACTGCCCGCTGGGTGACATCTGCTGACGAGCGCAAGCTTGATGAGTTTGAGCGCAAGGCCAACGATTTCCTGGCGCTGGACGGGAGTGACCGCCTGACTTACATAGCCCCGACCATGGTCAACCTGCAACTGGCCCAGGAGAGGCATCCTGACATAAGCTTCCATAAAACGCGGGAGCACTAATTCACCGGGGGAGTGAATGAGACTCATCGACGCACATTGCCATTTTGACTTTCCGGAATTTGATGGGCGTCGCGAAGCTGTGCTTGATGAAGCTCGCGGTGCAGGCTTGTCCCACCTGGTTATTCCAGGCGTTCGCCGTTGTGACTGGGGCAGAGTAAGCCGTACTGCCGGGGAGCATGAAGGGTTGTACTACTGCCTCGGAATCCACCCCTGGTATGTGGGGGAGCACCGCGATGACGACCTCAGCGCCCTGCGCGATGCGCTTATGGACCGTCCAGGCCGATGCGTTGCATTGGGAGAGTGTGGGCTCGATCGCCTGCATGGTGACCTGAAAGACCAGTATCCCTGGTTTGAGGCACAGATGGATATCGCCACACAGACACACTTTCCGCTCGTTGTGCATTCGGTGAAGACCCATGATGAGGTCCATGAAGTACTGCGTCGAAAGGGTTTCGCTGGAAGGGTCCTTGTGCACGGGTTCTCAGGCAGTTTCCAGCAGGCGTCCAAGCTGATTGATCTGGGGTGTTTTATCGGTGTCGGGGGTGTGATCACCCATCCCCGTGCGCGAAAAACACGAGACACCATTGCACGATTGCCTGTGGAAGCGCTGGTTCTGGAGACAGATGCGCCGGACATGGCTCCGGAGGGTGTATCGCGGCGACAAAATTCGCCAACCTTCCTGCCGTTTATTTTCAATACGCTCGTGGAGTTACGGGGGGCAGGTCGGGAGGAGTTGGCGCGGGCACTACTGGGTAATGTGCAGCGCCTGTACGGCTGGAGTGAGATCGGGGCGTCCGAGCGTTAGATCTGGTTGGCGGCAGGGTTTCCGGGCACGATACGGGAATAACGAAACAAGCCGCTGCAGGGTTGGCTTTCCTTTTTGGTTCGGATATACTTCGCGCCCTGGCTTTTCAAGGCGATGCCATCATCTCAGCCCCGAATGATGTCACTGCCGCTTAATATACAGGTAAAGGACCTCCTCCGGATGCCAAGCATTTACCGGTGGTGGTTTTTAACGTTTCTTATATAGCGTTCAAGGCGGAATCAATGAAGACTCTGAGTGCGAAACCAGAAACAGTAACACGTGACTGGTACGTTGTAGACGCAGCCGGCAAGACGCTGGGTCGTCTGTCAACTGAAATCGCCCGTCGTCTGCGGGGCAAGCATAAGCCTGAGTACACCCCTCATGTCGACACTGGTGATTACATCGTGGTGATCAATGCCAGTCAGGTACGGGTTACCGGCAAAAAAGCATCTGACAAGATGTACTACAGTCACACCGGCTTTCCGGGTGGAATCAAGTCCATCAACTTCGAGAAGCTGGTCGACAAGGCTCCTGAGCAAATCATCCAGAAGTCTGTCAAAGGCATGCTTCCCAATGGTCCGCTCGGGCGTGCCATGTTCAAGAAGCTGAAAATTTATGCCGGCGCTGAGCATCCTCATGCAGCCCAGCAGCCCAAAGAACTCGACATTTAACGGAAGGCGGATATGTCTGTAGCACAAAATTACGGTACTGGTCGCCGCAAGACATCCACGGCTCGGGTTTTTATCAAGCCGGGA
>JAWWAM010000549.1:0-2202 GCA_033721715.1 Marinobacter sp. | reverse complement strand
GTACTGCCAATACGGCCAAAGATCAGTTTGTCTTCCAGCCATTCCACCACTGGCTCCAGCAGGGATATGGCCGACGTCCAGGCGGCAAACAGCAGTAACACAAAGAACAGGGCGCCGAACACGCTACCCATTGGCATCTGGCCGAAGGCCAGGGGCAGGGTCTGGAATATCAGGCCGGGGCCGGCACCGGCCTCCAGGCCGTTGGCAAACACCACCGGGAAGATCGCCAGGCCGGCCATCAACGCAACCACCGTGTCCATAATCGACACGGTTACCGCCGTACGCCCGATTGAGACGTCATCCCCCAGGTAGGAGCCATAGGCCATCATGATGGCCATACCCAGACTCAGGGTAAAGAACGCGTGGCCCAGGGCAACCAGCACTCCGTCCACGGTCAGGGCACTGAAATCGGGCGTAAACAGGAAGGCAACCGCTTCCCCGAAGTGACCGGTGGTGGTGGCATAGCCAACGGCAACCAGCAACAGCACGAACAGTGCCGGCATCAGAATGGTCACAGCCCGCTCCAGGCCTGATTTGAGGCCACGAGCCACGACAAAAATGACGAGCGCCATAAAGATGCTGTGCCAGATCAACAGCGTGACCGGGCTGGCCAGCAGGCCACCAAACAACTCGCCAATCGCGTCTGCATTCTGGCCGGTAAAGTCGCCCATGGCCGCGTGGCCAACGTACGAAGCGGCCCAGCCACCGATTACCGAATAGAACGAGAGGATAATGAAGGCCGCCAGCACCCCCACAATGGCAGAGATTCGCCATGCCGGTGACGCCAGGTTACGCTCGGCCACCAGACGAAAACTGGTGATGGGGTTATGGCGGCCACTACGGCCGATGAACACTTCCGCCATCATGATGGGAATACCCACGATGGCGATGCACAACAGGTAGACCAGTACGAAAGCGCCGCCGCCGTTCTCTCCGGTCACATAGGGAAACTTCCAGATATTGCCTAGCCCGACCGCCGAACCGGTCGCTGCCAGGATAAAAGCCATCCGGGAAGACCACAGGCCGCGATGGATCGGGGTCGATCTTGAATCAGTCATTGTTTCACCCTGTGCTTTTCGCTGATGAATCGATATTGAGGGGTATACCGAAGCCTTGCTTCGGCTATTGGGGCGGGATTTTGCCAGCAGTGGGCACAGGATGCCAGTCGACAACAGCAGCGGAGCGCAACCGCAGCCGCTGCTGTTGTCAGGAACTAGCTATTTTTGCTGACAAAGCGGGCAACCAGATCCTTCAGGCCACTGGACATGCCGCTGAGGTGGTTGCTGCTTTCCTTCGCGGATTCCGCTTTCCGGGTGCTGTGGTCGGCCAGCTCGGCGATGTTGACGATCTGGTGATTGATCTCCTCCGAGACCTGGCTCTGCTCCTCGAAAGCGGCCGACATGCTGATAAAGCTGTCTGAGATCTCCTGAATGGAAGACACGATTTCCTGCAGGGACGTTTCCGCTTCCCGCACTTTATTCAGGCCCTTGCCGGCATCCTGTTCACCTTCCCGGGTAGCCTGCACCGCTTCCTGTACCTGGTTACGGAAGTCGTCGATGACATTCTGGATGCGCACGGTGGAATCCCGGGTGCGGCGTGCCAGGGACCTGACCTCATCCGCCACCACTGCGAATCCACGCCCCTGTTCGCCGGCACGGGCGGCTTCAATAGCCGCATTCAATGCCAGCAGGTTGGTCTGTTCGGCAATGTCCGAGATCAGGCTGGCCGCTTCGCCGATGCTTTCGGTGGACGCACCCAGTTTTTCTATCGCCGAACCAATGCCATTCACCCGGGTTACCAGCTGTTCGATGGCGGTGAGTGCCTCGCCACTGCGTTTACTGCCGGTAGCCGCCATACGGTTGGTCTCGTCCGCTACCCGGGCATTTTCGCTGACCGTACCCGCCACCTCCTGGATGGAAGCGGTCATTTCATTCACAGCGGAGGCCGTCTGGTCGGTTTCTGCCCGCTGCCTGGCAATTGCCTCAGCCCCTTCGTTGATGTATCGATGACTTACCCGGGCCTGCTCATAAAGCAGCTCCGCCTGGTCGTCAATACGTGCCAGGGCGGTACGAATCCGCGCTTTCTCGCTCATGATCAGCATGGCCAACTGCGAGAACAGGCCGCTCTCATCGCTGTAGGTTCTTGCCACAACCGCATCGCTGAAGGCATCGGGGCGTAGATCGAGGATCCGCTGTAACCGGC